>PLTD01000114.1 GCA_003165335.1 Rhodospirillales bacterium
GACATTTCGTCACCTCCATGCCTGCTCCGGTTGCTTCCGGCTGGAGCGGATGCCGGGTGGGACTTACACCCACTGGAAAGCACCGCCTTACACGGCGCACGGGGCGCGCAACCACCGAGAGCGACACTCGCTCAGCGCGCAGATATAATGGCAGCTAGCGGATCTTATTTATTAGGCTGCGCCACTTCGCGGCCACCGGCTGTCAGCACCCCTTGTCCCGGAGACGGGGTTGGTATATATTATTGATGTATATCATCGGAGGGAGGTCGTCATGGCCGACACGGGGATCGCAAAAATCTTCATGCATGGTCGCAGTCAAGCCGTGCGTCTGCCGCTGGCGTTCCGCTTGCCCGGCGCTCGTGTGCGCGTGCGCCGGGTCAAAGGCGGCATCCTCCTGGAGCCCATGGTCACGAATATCGATACTTGGTTCGTCGAACTGGATCGCTTCGCGGATGTGCCCTTCATGGAAGAGGGCCGCCAACAGCCGTCGATGCCTGAAGGCGAGGACCTGTTCGAGTGAATTACCTCCTCGATACCAACGCCGTCATCGCCCTGTTCAATGATCGGCCAGCGAGCGTACGCGGCCGGTTGCGGCACGCCGTTTCGCAAGGCGCCACGATCGCCGTCTCGTCGATCGTGGTATACGAGTTGTGGTACGGCGTGGCACGCAGCAAGCGTCGGAACGAGAACGCGGAGCGGTTGCGCATCTTCCTGTCCGGCAACATCGATGTCCTTCCATTCGATGAAGATGACGCCATTACTGCCGGCGATCTCCGCGCAACGCTGGAGCAGGCCGGCACGCCGATCGGCCCCTATGACCTCTTGATCGCCGCCCAGGCATTACGCAGCGCCGCGACGCTGGTGACGGCGAATGCTTCGGAGTTCGCCCGTGTGAGCGGCCTTGCCTGGCAAGACTGGACTGCCGCAACTTGACGGAGGCAATCATGGTTCGTGTCGCGCGCGGCGGAATTCTGAGCAGCTTTCTCTCTCGCACCGCAGAGCGATACGTTTAAAGCGCCGCGGCGCTCTCGCTCCAGCGGAACTCTGCTACCATCGATCCACAGTAAGCGTCAGCGGCCCTACACGGGATGGTTGTCGTTTTTGGTCCCACGCACTTTCAAATCGGGCGAGCTTAGGGCGATTTGGACCTCAGATTCGAGGTAGCTGAATCAATTGGTAAAACCGCTTGATTCTGAGTTCTATGCGGGGGGCCGAAGCCACCGACAGTTGACTCTCAGTTGCCTTGTTTGCGCCGGTTCAATCCAGAGCAAGATCCGCACAAGCTTCGCACCTAAGCGCAAATGAAGGCGATTGCAGGTTAGACCCATCAGTCGGGGTGGTGCGGGGCTAAAGACGATCATCGGCTCCCTCGACAACTCCGATGCCAAGAGTTTTCTACGCTACAAGGACGCCGATAAGATGTCATTCACGAAGGGATGGAGCTAGGGCGGTAGCGCCGAGGGAAAGGCGGGGAAGTGATCCTCGACTACCTGATAAAGCTCAATAAACCGATGCCATCGGACGGATAAGGTTACACGTTCTAATCTTGGCGGGTGTGCCACCAAAGCCGCATAAAGCAAACATTTGTGGCAACCCTGCGAAGGCAGAGGCAAGGAAGAACTGCACACCGCAAATTAAGTCGATGGTGGATCACCGCTCGTCGACTATGTGCTCGCTGCCACCCCGCCAAGGGTGGCAGCGACATCAGGATGGCTTCGACATTTCCGCCGGTCATAAGGCCAAAGACGGTTCCACAGTCATAGAGCAGGTTGAATTCGGCATAACGCCCCCGCCTCTGAAGCTGATGGGCGCGGTCGACTTCTGGTGGCAAGGCCGCCAGTCTTACCGGGAACCCGCCGTTTCCGTATTACCTCCTTGATCCGCAATTTAAGTTCGACATGCTGTTGAAGGTATCGAACATCGGCTCTCCTGGCTGCCGACCGCAGGACCGATGGCGCGAGATGCGCTTTATGCAATCCTGAGGCGAGCAAAGACCGGAACCTTTACCTGATCCAAGATCACCGCAAATACCGCAGCCGCAGCAAGCGTGCCAGCCACCATAGAGGCCGGCAATGGTGACATTACGATGCCTCCAATGGCTAGTGTTGCCGTGATCAGGAGATCGCTGACGGACGAAACGACGAGCCAGACGCTGGGGCGCGAAGACCACAGATGCCGACGCTCCCGATTTGTATAGGTCGTCGCCTGATTGCCGAACACGATGACGATGAATGCCAAGGTCCTCAGCACATCGATATCAAACCCCATATGGTAGGCGCCGAAGGCCAGGACGGAGGTACAGAAAGCCAGTTCGCCGATACCCATGATGATGCCCGCGACCGTCAAATTGCCTATTTCCCACGCATTCGGCGTCGGTGACGGCCGTACATTGTCGGTCGTCAACGCCATACCGAGGAAGTCGCCTGTGATCATGATGAGAACCATCAGCATAGGCGTGAGGACTGCATGGCCGGTCATCAGCAGGCCAACTGCCAGGAAGAGTACCTGCACCACCTTCTTGGTAATCGAGTTCAACGTATAGGTCAGTATACGCTGGAAAATTACGCGCCCTTCCTTGATCGCCGCGACAATGCCGGCGAGTCCCGGTTCAGTCAGCACCATGCCGGCCGCCGACTTNNTTGGCGCCATCGCCGCACATGCCGACAACACGGCCACCTTTCTGAAACGCTTTGACGAGTTTAAATTTGTCTTCCGGTAGGACGCCGGCGAAAACCGCGAACGCCTCCGGGCGGACGCTGTGGGGAATGGGACCCGGGGGAAAGATTGCACCATCGAGACCAACGGCATGAGCCACAATGGCGGCCGTCGCGGGCGCATCGCCGGTCACCATCACCGTCCGCACACCTAACGCGTGCAATTCGGTGATAAGCGCTGCCGAATCCGCGCGCGGCGGATCACTAAGGGCAATAAGACCCGCTAGCTTCATTGCCGTCTTCGACCCGACCGCAACCGCTAACAGCCGGAAACCCTGTGCTTCAAGTTCCTTGGCTGCGGCTGTTGCCGCCGGCGACGGGTGCGCGAGCTTGGCCACAACGTCAAATGCGCCCTTCACAATGCGTTGCGAGCGCCCTCCTGAATCAGTGGATGTCGCCTCGGACATTTTTGTCGCGGGATCGAACGGCGTAAACGAAGCCGATCCTGGAACGTCGGACGTCTTTTTGCCGCTGGCGGCCTTGCGAATGGCTGTATCCACCGGGTCCTGTCCGCCTTCCGAGCTAGCCAGTGCGGCCAACGCCAGAACATGGGCGTCGTCGAAACCGGCCATCGGGTGAACGGTCGTTACCACGAGCGTGCTTTGGGTCAGCGTACCAGTCTTATCAGCGCACAAGACGTCCGTGGACGCCGCCTCTTCGACTGCGGAGAGGCGGGTTGGGAGAACGCCCAACTTTGCCAATGCCCGAGCGCCGAGCGCCGACGCCAGAGTGAAAGTGGCGGGCAGTGCGACCGGTATCGATGCGAGGACCGCCGTCAGGACAAGGGGGATAATCTCGGCGACCGGCAGCTTCTTCAGAAAATAGGCGTAGGCTACCAGCATCACGATGACGACGCCGTTAAATGCCGCAAGATTGCGCACTACATGCAGCACCGCCTTCTGCTGAGAACTGACGACATGGGCCGTGCTCACCAGTTCGGCGGCACGGCCGAACTTAGTGCGCGTGCCAGTCGCCACAACCTCCGCAACCGCTTCACCACGCCTTACCAATGCCCCCGCATAGGTTTGCAAACCCGGGCCTGCTTCGATGGGCACCGATTCGCCGGTAAGCATGGACTGGTCGAGTAGGATTTGGCCGCCGGTCAGCTTCACATCCGCGGCAACGACACTACCGAGCGAAAGCTTGACCGAATCACCCGGCACCAGGTCGGTCGCAGGTATGGTTTTCCAAGCTCCGTCGCGCCGGACGGATGCGTTCAGCGCGAGACGCGATTTCAGTGCAACGAGTGTTGCGTGGGCGCGGCTCTCCTGTACCAGGGCGAGTCCGGCATTGAATACCAAAAGACCTGCGATGACTGAGGCCTCGATATACTTGCCGAGCCCGAGTTCTAGCGCGATGGCAGTCTCCAGCATCCAAGGAACGGGCGCCCAGAGTTTTTCAACCGCCATGCGCACTGGATTGAGCCCGCTATCGGGGATCACGTTTGGGCCAAACTTCGCTCGCTGTCGCTGTGCCTCCTCGCTCGTCAAGCCGCTCTGAGCGACGGCTTCGCCGGTGCTTGTTGGTTTAGCAGGCAAAGGTGGTACTGGAGACAGCCGAGTGGTCATGGTCAACACCTCCGGACGCTCGGCACACAGCTCATATGGCTAACAGGCAATCAAAGCTTACCGGCTAATGACCTAAGATTTCTAACAGCCACCTCTTCCAGCTTTAGCTGGACAGTGTGACCGCCCTGCCATGAATTTGCGCCAGACTGGACAGTCGGCATGAGGATGTCGGTGCGATCCGCCCTCAGCTTGCTGGACGAAACGTTAAATCGATGGTCGCGATCTCGCACCATTTGCGGGTTCGCCTGGCCGTCCTCAGTAAAGCCCATCATCAGTTGCGGGATACCGAATGGAAATGCGGGATCGCGGTCGATTTGCCAGCAGTGCCATGTCTTTCCATAGGTCGCGACCAAATCCGTCATAACCGCATGTTCGGCAGCCTCAGGAATGCCGGGCGCGATAAGTTGCCCCGATTTCACCTCGTAGCGATGACTGTGCCAAAGCCGCTTTTCGTCACTCGGCAAGGTCTTAAAAACCCGCTCGCTCACAATGTATTCGATGCCGATGAGCTTGGCGTCCGGCTCGCTCGAGCCATAGATGACACATTGGTGAAAATCTTCGGTCAGGTGCGTGCAGAAATGATTGGCCTCTACCTGCCGGCCCATGTCGTCGGCATAAAAATGCAGCCCGTTTAGAAATTCGCTCATCGCATCTATCGGACTCTTACGCACTACTACCGGCGGCTGGTCCTGCCCCACGACCGCCCGAGCACCGAACGTCGCCGCAATCGGGACTGCGCCTAAAAGCGCTCGATTGAAAAATCGGCGTGGAATAATACCTTGAAACATAGACACTTTCTCAGCCCGATCGGAAGGCGCGGAATTCAGGGAAATATCTGCAGCGTCAACCCTTAGCGTACTTGAACTCAGGCAGCATTTTCAGGCCGTCCTTGGTGCCGCCGGGCAACGTCACCTTCTTGTCGGAGAACTGCAGCGACGAATACGGGACAACGACCAAGTGCTCGCCCATGCCCAGGAAGCCGCCGATCGATAGAACCGCATAGGGCTGTTTACCGTCGAGACTGACAAGCAGGTCTTCAATTTCGCCGATCGTGTCCTGAGCGTCGTTGACCACATTCGAACCGATGACCTTGGATGCACGATAGCCCGCCGCCAAAGTCTGAACATCGACCTTGACCAACTCTACCGACTGCGGCGCGCCTTGGGCATTCGCGCCGCCAGCCACAAAGACCATGCCAATCATTGCAGCGCTGGCAAACAGCATTGCTTTTTTCATTATTCTTTCCCCTCGCTCAATCCGAAGACCATCGCACCATAGGGCTGACGCGAAAACTGTGGGAGGCTCGGAAAATACCTAAGAGCCAGGGAGGGATCGGCCTACATCCGACTATCCGCTAGGGAAGTTGGCGTAGGAGTCGTTGCGCCAGCGGAAATTGGTGAAAGTGATGGTTACGCTGAAATCGAGCGACTTGACCTGGTGCCACCAACCGAGCGGCGTAAAGAGGATTTCCCCCGGTTCCAGCAGCACGTCATAGAAACGCAAGTCGGTCAGTCGCGGATAGCGGACTGGATCAATCTGAGGATCTTCAAGATCCGAGATTTCGCTGAACACATGTTGGTGGTTGTAGAGTTTGCCGACCTCCGCCGCAGGCATCAGCTTGATGCGTTTGCGTCCGACGATCTGAGCGATGAAATTGTTGGTAAGGTCGTGATGAAGAGACGTCACAGTGCCGGCAGGCCCGATCCACATCATTCCTTGGGGAACGGCGGCATTTCTGTCGAGAAATTCGTCCAAGAAACCGATATCCCGTTGTAACACCGCCAGGGCCTCGGCGTTACGCTCCGAGTTGTAGGCGGTGAGATAGGCGTCGTTTCCTGCGCCCGGTTGCAGGATTTGGTCGATAAAGATGTCGAAAGGCGCCACACGCCGGTGAGCATCCTTGAACATCTCGAACCGTTGGTCGCGTGTGCGTTCGCCCTGGAATTCGATAGGCCGAGCGCCGACAGCGGACTTAAGGTATTGCGGCGTCCAGCGCGCGAGCGCCGGCCAGCCCGCCATCTCGCCGGTGAGGATCACCGGCCGATTCACCGCATAATATTGCTCAAGGAACTGCTCGCCGCTAAGCCCGGAAACACGCTCGATTGCGGCCAGCCTCGGCACCAAGTCCCGTTGACGCTCAAGCGTCTCCAACAACCACTCGCGCTTCGCGAGGGCTAAACGCAAGGCTGTGGTTTCTTCGGATAAGTTACCGGCAACCGGGAGGTTCTGGCGAGCGGAAGTTTGCTCCTGCTTCGGTGGTGAGACCTCATCGTCCGGCGCGGTGGGGACATCGGGCGCCGCGCTGGTATCGAACCGCTGCAGCCGCAGCTTGGTGCGATGATCCTTGACGAGACTCTGCCCACCGGCGTCAACCCCGCGGTAGTAGTGCTTTTGCCAACGATCCGCGGGGGTTCGTGGTGGGTTTATCTTCATCTGTTGGTGGAATTCATCACGCGCCCGACTCCAGGCGCGAAATCGTTCCATCGTCGCCGGATCGGCTTCCAATGGCTCAAATTTCGGTGCGAAGGATTCTATCGCCGCCCGCTCGATGGGGAAGAGGAAACAGATCGGCTCCAGGGCGTCGAAATGAATCCATTGGCCGGGCCGTGTGAAACGCCAGTTCATTGTAAACGTGAACGGCGACCAGTCGGTCTCGACGACCCCAGTCAGGGGTGAGATGCCATCTTTGGCCCGGTTGGGCGTCCCGCCCACCCACAGGTTCCAGCCCCCAGGAGTACGAAAGATACCCTCAATGTGGAAGGTGATGACCCCTTGGCCGAACAGCGACACTGGAACCTGCTCAGGCTTTGCACCCGGCTCTGGCACGATCGTGACCGCCTCAACGCCCGCTGCACCATTCCAGATGGCGTCGAATGCGCAGGGACTGAGCACCTCCCAACCGTGAGCGTTCGCGATGTTGAGGGGCAGGCACCTATAAGCGAACGCCTCCGGCGTTTCGTCCATCCAGGTTCGCGTCGCGGGCGCCGGCCGGATAAGTGGCGCCCATCCGGGATGAAGGTAGCAGATCAGGTCCATGGGAATCCTCCCCGCCGGGCTTGCCAAAAGCGAGTTTAGTGCCGATGACGCCCGCTATTCCAGTGGAGTGAAGTATTACTTTCATTGCCCTTGCCGCTCTTCACTAGCTTGAGGGCACGCTGCGGCCGATAGTGCGGTCGACCATAGCAAAAACGTCTTGAATCGTTTTGATCTCCGGCAGGATGTAAACGATGCCGGTGGTGCCGGTGAATGTTGGGAGCATAACCTCTTCAAAGAATTTTACGGGGACATTGATGCAGCCATAGGTAATTCGCTTGTCGAGCGCAGATGTCGTCTCCAATCGCTTGAGCCGATGATCGCCGGGGTTGCCGGTGATCACACGATGCAGAGAAACGGATGAATTGTAATCGATCCAAAAAACATCCTGCCTTAGGTCATGACCTAGGCCAGCAACGAACCGACCGGCCGGCGTCGTCCGCTCCTCGGGACGTATCATCGATAGTTTTCGGCTACCGATGCCCGGAACGCTGTCGTCGCCGAGGGCCGCGCCCAACAGGGCGAAGGATACGCCGAGCAATCGCCCCCGGTCGTCGAAGACGAAGACTTTCGCACGAACCTTGTCGACGATGACAAAGGGCAAACCGTCATTGTCGTCTGAAGCCACCACCCAATCCGCCACGCGTCGCGCATCTTTCGAGGCGATTGCGCCGAGAAAGTTCGCCACCAGCGGCTGAGCGGCGAGCGACTGTGGCGCTGACGGCGCGTGATGACCTGATGCGTCTGGGGTCGCAGCGTCGGACGCCCTGGCAAGCATCAGCCAGGTCAACGCAACCAGCACCAACACCAGTCGGGCGTACCCCGCGACGATCTTCATAACGATTGCCCTTTATGGCGCACCTCCCGTTGCAGAGGCGGGCTCAGTAACGATCCTGCTTGGGCGGAAGCGCAGGCGGAGGAAGCGCGGGCGGCGGCAGCACCTCCGGCAACGGCAATGCTACGCCAATGCCAACCACGACTATCTGCGGCCCCGGCGGCACGATCACGACCGGCGGTAGCAGGGGTACCACAATCACTGGCGGCGTCAGTATCGACACAAGTGTGGAGGTGGGTGTCGGCGTGGGCGTGGGCGTTGGTGTCGGAGTCGGAGTTGGTGTCGGCGTGGGCGTGGGCGTCGGAGTTGGTGTCGGTGTAGGTGTAGGCGTCGGAGTTGGTGTCGGCGTGGGCGTCGGGGTTGGCGTCGGAGTCGGAGTTGGCGTCGGGGTGGGCGTTGGCGGTGCCGCGGTGATAGCCCCGGCCGTTCGAAATCCGGTAACGCAGCAATTGGCCGCGAGGGCATATGCGGCTGCATTCACGCCTGCGAGGCTATAGCCGCTAAAGGTGATGCCGATGTTCGGCCCTACGGCCGCGGTATCGAAAACTGCGGTGGCGCCAGCACCGGCAACCAAGGTGACCCCGGTGGGAAGGCCGGAGGTCGTGGTGCTGTTAAATCCTGAGAGAGTTGCCGCGGTCGTACCGTCGAAAACCTTGGTCGCGCTCGGGAAGACCAACATGAACTGCGTCAGCGTGGCGCCCGAGGTCAAGGTGAACTTAGGTGAATAATCAGTTGGCGCTGCATACGAGACAGGATTGTAATCGATGACGACCGGCGCGTTAGTAACGGTAACCAGCGGGCTGAGAGGGTTAAATATCAGAGTGCCGCCGGAAGCCCCCGGTCCAGTGCCGTTATTACCCGCGATCAAGACCAGACCGGTTGCCAGGCCGAGGCTCTGAGAGGCGATACTACTACCGTTTGTTAGCGTAACGGCTGCGTCAACATTAATATCGTTTCCGGCGCATATAGTAATGTTTCCGTCGGTCGACGTGATGACGCCGGCAGTCGACGTCGTTGCCCCGTCGGTCCTTATCGCCCCGATGGCAAACAAATTAACATTATTACCGGCGCTCAATAGAGCGCTTCCATTGGTCGTCGTAATGGCCGCCGCCACGTTGATATCGCGCGCACAGCAGATGACCAGGTTTCCGTTCGTGGCGGTAATTGCCTGGTTCACGTTCACGTCGCGGGCGGCGTTCAACGTCAGGGTGGTGGTGCTCGGCGTCGCCGTCCAAGCGATCGCATCGTTGACATTGATATCGCCATTGCCGGGCGTCGTTGTATTGCGAGTCGAGATCGGAGGGGTTCCGGGGGTGTCCGTATCGGGCCCGGATGCTATCGTGCTGATGACGACACTGTTTGTGACCAGCAAAGCGGAAAGCGCTGCGCCGGTGATGTTGCCGCCGGTGGGGGCAATGTTGAAATCGACTGGATCAATGCTCCAGGTGCCGGTCCGCCCCTTGGGCGCAGCGGTGGTGATTTTTGCCTGGCTCGCGATATTCACGGTTGCCGCAGACGTCTCGATGGAGCCGCCATCGCCGCCGTTCGGCGCGCTGGCGTCCAGCGTTCCGCTGACATTCACCGCGCCGGTTTCCATGTCGCCGAGAAGCCTAATTGTCCCGTTGTGGTTCTCGATGGTTTGGGCTTCGACGACGCCCGTGTTGTTCACCGCAGTCTTGATCAGTTGACCGGCCGACTTGGCGGTCATCACCACCTGCCCGCCATTCGCCCGGATCAGCCCGCCGTTCCTCGCCAGCGCATTCACCGCGCCTTGGTCGACGGCGACATTGAGCAAACCGTTCCCAGCGACATCGATCGTCACGGCGTTTCCCGCTGCCAGCGCCACGGTACCCAATCGCGCCGAGATCACCCCGTCATTGCCGACCTGGGCGCCGAGCATTGCGACATAGCCACCGTCGGCGTTGATGGTGCCCTGGTTGAGAATCGCAGCGGTACTTGAACCGGCGAATTGGTAGTTGCCCGCCATGAAGCTGGCGTCGGTGATGTCCAGAGTTGACGCCACCAAACCGGCGACATTCACCTGCGCACCCTTAGCGAACAGTATGCCGTTCGGATTCACCAGGAAGACCTTACCGTTAGCCGACAGAGTGCCCAGGATGGTCGATGGATCCGCGCCCAGAACGCGGTTGAGTGCAACCGAACTGCTATTGGGTTGCTCGAAGGTCACGGCCTCACCCTTGCCGATGCCGAAACTCTGCCAGTTGATCACGGCATTCTGACTTGACTGATCAATCGTGACCGCGCCCGGGGTGCCTGCAATACTCGCGGCACCCGCGGCGACTGCCCCACCTGTGGGAAGAGCATAGGCATCAGACCCGGCGCCCATAGAAATAACGCCCGCGACACTCCAGATCGCCAAACGCGCGTATCCGGCCAAAGCGGTCGATCCGAACCACGCCGCCTTGCGCTTGGCGTTGTAGCGCCCGATCAGACGGAGGCTGTGGTTCATGACGAATATCCTTGGGTCCAAAGATGTTGCGGTGCGGCGTTTGTTACCGAGGTCGCCATCAGAAATATTTCACGAGCTGTACCCCGAAGCGGCCGAACCTATCGGGAGCGGAAGTCGCCCGATCGCCAAGCTCGTGGGCGTAGGTGACTGTCACATCGAAGTTATTGGGAGCAGACCAGATGAAACCAACCCCGACTCCGCTGCGGGTCGCATCGTTATTCCCCTGGAGAAAGGGTTTCTCGTAAAATGAGACCGATCCGGTATCGACAAAACCGATCAGCTGCACGTCTCCAGGCAGGCTCGCCAGCCATCTCGGCAGCAGGAGCCTGGCTTCCAGGGTCGCTATATATCCCTGATCGCCGTAGGCCTCGCCTTCCGGATAGGCGCGCACGCCATACTCACCGCCCAATTCCATCTTTTCGGAGATGTCGAGATTGTTGGCTGCGAACTGTCCCCTGACCCACCCGTAGAGAGAGAACGGACCGATTACATGCTGCAACCGGGAGGCGCTGTACGACAACTTGGCGTATGTGCCGTTTGTCCGCGCGGTCGCTGCATCCGCCGCCCGCGCCAAGGGGCTTTGAATATCGAGGTCGCCGAAGGTTCCGGTAAGCGAATAGGCGTTCCATCCGCCGCCGCCGAAATTGTCGTGGCTGTCGCCGCTGAGACCTGCGGTCACCACATAGGCTTGCTTGTCGGTCGTGCTGAACGTGGCGTCGATCTTGTCCTGGAAGGTTCGGGCGTCGAAATCGACCAGCGCATAGAGATTGTCGTTATATGATCGGATCAGCGGATAGTCGCCGTAGAGGCTGGCGATCTGTTCTGAGCCGCTGGCATGCAGGCTCGTGAATTGCCTACCCAGCCGGTAATCGAAGATGGTATAGGCGACACCGACCCTCGCGTCTTCTACTTGGGCCTCGTAATATACTCGGCCATAGTCCAGCCCGCCGGATGTGGAAGCCAGGAAGCGGGCGCTCAGAATGTCACCGTATCCGAAGGGTTCGTTCAGGTTGACTGTGGCGCCCAGGCGATATTCGCCCGTGTACGGATTACCCCAATTGTCGGCTTCTAGGCTGCCGGTCACGCGCTGCCCTGGAGTCACACCGACCATCAGATCGGACGTTCCGACCGCGGCTCCCGGCGCTAGTGTGGAGTTCACTTGCGCTCCAGGAATATCGGACATAATCAGCAAGCGCCGCTCAAGCGGATCAGTGGTAACCGGGTCGCCGACATTCAGGCCATCAAGAACACCCTCTAAAGTGCTGTCCGATACCTTTGACTCATTCAGTAGACTGACCTTGCCGTAGCGCCCCTCGATAACCGCAATCGTGACCGCTCCGTCCTTGATATCCTGGGGAGGCAGATAGGCCTGCGCAACGATATATCCGTTCCGATTATAGAGTTCCGTGATCTTCGAGGCCAACACGCGCAGGTCGGCCAAGTCTAGTTCGTTACCTGGCCTAAAGCCGGTGGCTGCTATCAATTCGGCTTCGGAAAAACGTGTCTGCCCGGTCACGTGCAGTGAATTCACCAGGATTCTCGGACCCGCAATCATGGGAAGGGCGACCGTGCCGCTAGTCCGGGTAGGAAGCTCGGGATTTGATTTTTGCAGGACGGGAGCCTGCGGGATTTGCTGAATTTGACCGCCCGCACCGATAGGCTGCTGCGCAAGCACATTTTGGCTCACAGCAAACAGAGCAGCAGCAAACAAACGGAGCTTAAAGTTCGTCAATTCGAATACCCCATGTCGGACTTGCCGTGATCGACTAAACCTGCGGCGGCATTGGAGTCGGCTCGCACGCGTCCGGCATGATCAGCTCCCGACGGCTTTTCGTATAGTCTCTCCGAGCGCACCTGCAACCCTATCCGATGTAGGAGACACATCGGTAGATTCGGAAACTACTCATGGAATTGTGTTAAACCGAATCACGTACAATTTATTATAAATGCAATTAACAGTAATCGCTTTGCTATCAAATATAGAATGGCTTAATATTTAAAGCCATTATTTTTTTGGAGCGCTAAGCGCGCACACGCGTATCGTCTGGCAAATAGAGCGCCGTCATTATTGGCGCGGCAATCATCGGAGCAATCGTGATTGCTCCGTATCAAGTTCATGCTGGTCCCGACGCATTCTACCGTCTGATCGGGGTTACCGGACAGATCGCGAAATGTACTTTCACCGATGGACTAGAAAACCGCCGAAATGCCAATTTTTGAACCTGCCTTCAGTGGGAAATTCCGTATTTCGATAGCGCGATGAGCGTGCCGCAGACTCCAGCCCAGTCATATGTTGCGTTGTTGCCTGCCGTTCAGGCGCTTACCAGGACGACGGATACGCGTCTCCGCCGCCGAGAGAATAGTCGTAGGTATTTTCCGAACCTACCGCGACAGAATATTCGGCAATATTCTGATCGCTTGAGCGATGTACAGCGCGGCATGACAAAATATTGAATTGCGGGCGCAATGTCATTTGGCACGACGGGGCTTGTCTGCGGAACTAAATACAACTCAAAGGGATTACAGAAATCCCTCAACTCAACCTATCGCATTGGAGCGTGAGCAAGATGTCGAAAAACAACGGGACGGAAACAAACGGCGCGCACGGCGCCGAAGAGACTGATCACGCACACCACCATCCCGCTAAGCCAAAAATCGATCCGGCTAACCAGCCCGACGACATAATGGCGAAGGTCCTCACCGTAGGCGTTATCGGCGTGGCCGCCGCGCTTTGGGAGGTCGCGTTGATTCCGGGCATGATCATCGGCGCGGGGGCAATGCTGGTGCCAGCGATATTGCCGAAGCTGGCCGACGGGGTCCAGCCTATGTTCCGCTGGGCGGTACGCGGCGCCTATAATACTGGGCAAAAAGCGCGCCATGCCTTCGCAGAAGCGCAGGAGCAAGTGCATGATATTGTTGCAGAGGCCAATGCCGACGCCGTTCGACCGCCTGCGGCCTAGGTTTCAAGTATGCGCAAACAGGCCCATCTTGCCCACCAGGTCCCCGGGCGGATTCGGATCAAGATTCCCGAGGCCAGACTTAGTCCGGAAAAGCTGGAACTGACCCGGTCCCTTTTCGCCGGAATACCCGGTCTGCAAAAGGTCGAAATAAAACCCGAGTCAGCCAGCATTCTGCTGCACTACGACCCTCGGCTGAGTGCGGAATTTGAAGCGCAGCTGCAGCGGCGATGGGCAGAATCTCGACCGTCCGTATCACGCACGGCGGTTGAGCCGTTCGATTTTCCGGGAGATGAATTCGGCATGGTCGCTCGCGGAATTGAAGAAGAAGCTGTGTTTCTCGCCGGCCGGTCGCAGTTGGCGCATGCAATCGTCGAGTTTTTTAAGGAAATGGACCAACAGGTGCGGCTGGCGACCAACAATGCGATCGACTTCAAGATCGTGCTCGCTGTCGGCGTGACGATTATCGCCTTTCTTGAGGTCGGCGTACAAGCAGCGACACCAATGTGGGTCACATTGGCTTTGTTCGCGCTCAATCATTTCTTGGAGATGCAGCGGCCGGACGCGGCGGTAGGAGCCTTACCGCCGCCAGATGGACTGAGAGCGGTCCCGGCGCGGGCATAATTCCATGCACTATATCGTCCGACATTCTTTAGCCGGGCGGATCAGACTGGAAATGGCCGAGTTGGGGCGGCAAACGCCACTGTCAGACGCTCTGCTGGCCTGGCTAAAGCAACAGTCTTGGATTCGCACGGCCCGGATCAACCATGACTGCGCTAGCCTAGTGATCGAGTATGACCCGGCGCAGGCCGATAAACTGGCGACTCTCAGGTTCGCCCTCGACTGCGCCAGCCTCGACGATATCAAAGCGATGTTGTCGCAGCAGCGTGCTCGCGATCGGTCAGTTCATCCCCCGCCCGAAGCGCCCTCAAAAGGCCGATGGCCGATGGCGCTCCCGACCCTGTCGTTGGCCCTGGCTCTCTCCGCCAATCCGGTGTCGGTCGCGATCAACACACCGCTGATCCTATTGAACAGCTATACGATCTTTCGCCGCGCCTGGACCGTGTGGAGCGAGGAGCGGCGGCTCAATGTCGATTTCCTCGACGCACTGGCGATAAGCGCCGCGCTCGCTCAGGGCATGACGATGACGGGCGCAATCATCACATGGCTAGTCCGGCTGGGCGACTGGATTCGCGACCTGACCGCCGCCGGTTCGAAGAAGGCGATCGGCCAGCTTCTGGAGTTTCAGGACAAGAATGCTTGGCTCGTTCGAGAGGGCATTGTGGTCTCAGTGCCCGCCATCAACTTGGTCGAAGGCGATGTAGTAGTCGTCTATCATGGTGAGATGATTCCAGTCGATGGCGAGGTGATCGAAGGGCGCGCGACGGTTGACCAGAAGACCATCACCGGTGAGAGCCTGCCGATTGTGCGCAGCTGCGGAGACGTCGCCTTCGCCGCAACGATAGTTCAGGATGGGCAAATCCGAATCCGCGCGCTGCGGGTAGGTATCGGGACCACCGCCGGCCAAATCGCCCTATTGGTCGAGTCCGCTCCGGTCGGCGATACGCGGATACAGAACCATGCCGAACGTTTAGCCGATCGCCTGGTCCTGCCGACTTTGTCGCTGGCGGCCGGCACCGCCCTGTTCTCGCGTGACTTCAATCGCTTTTTGTCGCTCGTCATTATCGACTACGGAACAGGCATCCGCGTCGCCGCGCCCACATCGGTCCTGTCGTCGATGACCTATGCCGCTCGATGTGGAATCATCGTCAAGAGCGGCCGTCATATGGAGCGGTTAGCTGAGATTGACACCGTCCTGTTCGACAAGACCGGCACCTTGACGCGCGGCGTACCATCCGTGCGCGAGGTCGTTACCTACAGCAACGCAGTGCCTCCAGATCACCTGCTGGGCCTTGCAGTCGCAGCCGAGACCCATCTGAAACATCCGGTCGCCGATGCGATTCGTTTCAGGGCCTCCGAACTCCTGCTCGAAATCCCACCCTGCGACGAGGCGCGGTATCACGTCGGGCTCGGCGTCGAGGGCCAGGTCAACGGCAATTACGTCCATGTCGGCAGCGAGCGGTTCATGCGCCAGGGCGGCATCGCAGTCGATAAGGCGGCGAACGATAGGGCCGCCTTCGACGAACGCGGAGAATCCTGCATGTATGTGGCTGTCGATGGCGCGCTCGCCGGTTTGATCGGCTACGCTGATCAAATCCGCCCCGAGAGTAAGGAAGTGATCCGCACTCTGCACGCCATGGGGATTCGGCACACGATCATGCTAACCGGCGACAACGAAGCCGTCGCAGGCGCTGTCCGCCGTGGCCTTGGCCTGACCGGGCATCGCGCCAACATGCTGCCGGCCGACAAGGCCGAAGTTGTACAGGAATTGCAGCGGGAAGGCAGGATTGTGGCGATGATCGGCGACGGCATCAATGATTCGCCGGCGTTGAGCTTTGCCGATGTCGGGATCGCGATGAAGCATGGTGCAGACATCACGCACGAGTCGGCGGACATCTTGCTGATGGAAGACTCCCTGTGGAAACTGGTGAAGGTGATTGAGGTCTCGCGCGATGCGGTCGGCTTGATCAAGCAGAACTACGCGATCGTTACCGCGCTCAACACAATGGCGCTCGGGTTGGCGCTGCCGGGAGGCCTCGTCAGTCCAGCGGTGACTGCGGTAATCAGCAATGGCTCTGCAATCTTGGCCAGCATGAACGGGATGCGCCCACTTCTGCGCCGCACATGAATGGTCAGCCGGTGCTTGCAACCGCCGACCACGAGGCGCTGATCCGCGCCATCCGGCTACTCGAACGACCGAGTTTCACCATTAAGATTGCGGCCATCGCGGGTCAGCCGATTAGTGGCATCATCGGCATGCTTCCGCGGGTCGTCAGCCGCAACCTGACGAAGCCTTTAGAGGTAGCGATCGTCAAATGTCTCGAGATAGCCATCCAATCACTCGATGAACTACAGCCAAACTTACCACCCGAACTCCCGCCGTCGCGCTGGCTGCCGCGGATCATGACCGGTTTCAGCGGCGGTATCGCCGGCTTCTTCGGCGTCGCGGCTCTGCCTATCGAACTGCCGCTGACCACGATGCTGATGCTGCGCGCGATCGCGGAGATCGCCCGGCACGAGGGAGAAGATCTGAAAGATGTCAAAACAGCGATGGCATGCCTTGAAGTGTTCGCCTTTGCAGACTCGAGAACCGCTCGGCGAGGCGACGTGAGCTACTATGCAACACGAGCGGTAACGGCAAAGTTGACCGCCGAAGTTGTCGCCGTCGCGGTCCAGCAGGGCTCGGTCGACGTCGCCTCGCCCGCCGTGATGCGGATGGTCGCTGAAATTGCTTCGCACTTTGGACTGGCCGTGACCGATCGGGCCGCCGCGGGCGCTATCCCTGTTATTGGAGCGCTTGGCGGCGCCGCTGTTAATATTTTATTCATGGAGCATTTCCGGCAGATCGCCGAAGCCCATTTCCAGGTTCGACGGCTGGAGCGGCAATATGGTGACGCAACGATCCGCGCGCTTTACCGATCCGTCGCCGTCGAGGATCGGCGGCTGCGACGATGACCGCGCTGGAGCATAATTCCTCGTTCGACATGCTGTCGGCCGAAGAGAGCATCCGCCGACTGCGCGAACTCCGGCTGATGCGCCGGTTCGCGACCCTGCTGCTTGTCGCTATGGCGGGCGTTTTTGCCGCAGCGTCGATCGCCAGCGCAAACTGGCCTTGGCTTGCCTATGTCAGGGCCTTTGCCGAAGCGTCGGTCGTCGGCGCATGCGCCGATTGGTTCGCCGTCGTCGCCCTGTTTCGGCATCCGTTGGGCATTCCGATCCCGCATACCGCGATCATTCCGCGCAGCAAGGCGAAGATCGGCGAAACCGTCGGCGGCTTCATCTGCAACAACTTTTTGGCGCCGCAGGTTCTTGCGGAGCGCCTTTCCACCTTGGATGCCTCAGAGTGGTGGGTGCGTTGGCTCGGCAAACCCGGGAATGTCGCCCTGGTGGCACGGCAGGTCGCCAGCCTGACACCGCCAATCGGCGATCTGTTGGCGCATCGGGAGATTCACGACGGTTTGCGCGACGCGGTGCAACGCGGCCTGGGTACGGTCCCGGCTGCGCCGTTGGCGGGCCAAAGTTTGTTGCTGCTTATCGACAACGGATTGCTCCTGGTGGCTGCCGAGTGGCTCCTCAAGGAGGCGGACGGCGCTTTGGTCCGCAACAGCAGTGTCGTGCGCGATCAGGTCGCCAAGCACACGGCGCGTTGGATGCCCAAATGGCTGGACGATAAGCTGGCTGACCGGGTGCTGACGAGTCTGCGCACTTCGATCGACGAGATGATGGCCCCTGGGCATCCTTGGCGCGCCAATCTGGTAAGTGGGGCAGGTTCATTCGCCGAGAAGCTTGCAACCGACCCCGGCTTAGCCGCCAGCTGCGAGCGCATTAAATCCGACCTATTGGCCAATCCGTTGGTGGCCGAGCATATCGACCGGCTGTGGCGCGGTGTCGAGTTACGCCTCAAATCAGGTGGCGGCGATAGCGTAATCCAAGCCGGCTTGGAACAGGCTTTGCAAAGTACAGCGGGTTTTTTACAGGACGACGAGGTGCTGCGCGCCATGCTCAACGGCTGGGCTCGGCGCGCTATCGCGGGCACGGTATTGCCCAACCGCGACGCGATCGGCGGATTCATCGCCGCGGTAATCGGTGGCTGGGATGACGAAACCCTTGTCCGCAAAATCGAACTCCAGGTCGGCAAGGACCTGCAATATATCCGCATCAACGGAACGCTCGTGGGCGGCCTCGTCGGCTTGCTGATCTTCGTTGCGAGTCGGCTGGTAAATTGGGTCGATCTGCCCGGGCTGTCGCAGTAACTATTAGAACGTGTCGACGACGACGCTTGCTCGCCACGCTCTGACGCCTGCCCTCATTTTGAAATTATACGGTAGGCAAGCGCCTGCGATGAGCATCGTCATCGACAGCACCACTTATCCGCTCTGACAAGCGAACGAGGCGCTAGCCCATCTGCGCGCTGGCCGGTTCGATGGCCCCGCCGTTCTCGTGCCCTGAGAAACGCTCTCGATCGGATCGACCGGCAAAGGGCGAGGTTTAAGGCTAGATGTTCGATCGG
>PLTD01000026.1 GCA_003165335.1 Rhodospirillales bacterium
CTTCCTGCTTCTTCTGCTCCATCGAACCGGTGCCATCATGATCGATAGCCCGGCCCTGCCGTTCCGAGGTGCGGGAATCACGCATCTCGGCGATAATCTGAGGCAGGGTCGTCGCATCGCTTTCCGAGGCGCCGGTCAGCGGATAACACCCCAGGGTCCGAAACCGGATCATCCTCGTTTCAACGCTTTCTCCTGGGCGTAGCGCCATGCGGTCATCGTCGCGCATGATCAGCATCCCGTCTCGCTCGACCACCGGACGCGGCGCGGCGAAGTAGAGCGGCACGACAGGGATGCTCTCCTGTTCGACGTATTCCCAGACATCCGCCTCGGTCCAGTTCGACAGAGGAAAAATCCGAAAGCTTTCGCCGGGCCGTTTGTTGGTGTTGTACAGGTGCCAGGGCTCGGGCCGCTGGTTCTTCGGATCCCAGCGATGTTCAGCCGAGCGCAATGAAAAAACGCGCTCCTTGGCGCGGGATTTCTCCTCATCGCGGCGAGCGCCGCCGAACGCGGCGTCGAATTTGTGTTTGTCCAGCGCCTGCTTCAGCGCCTGGGTCTTCATGATGTCGGTGTAGGCCGAGCCGTGGTCGAAGGGATTGATACCCTTTTCCTGCGCCTCGAGGTTGGTATAGGAGATCAGATTCAGGCCCAGCTCCTTCATTTGCTGGTCGCGAAACTCGATCATGTTCTTGAACTTCCAGCCGGTGTTGACATGCAACATCGGGAACGGCGGCTTGCCGGGCGCAAAGGCCTTCATCGCCAGCCGCAGCATGACCGAACTGTCCTTGCCGATCGAATACATCATCACGGGATTTTCGGCCTCAGCCGCAACTTCCCGCATGATGTGAATGCTTTCTGCCTCCAGGCGCTGGAGGTGGGTGAGACCCGACATTCTGAATTTCCTCGTATGGGGCGCGGGGTTTCTAGCCGCCGCGTCGCTTTTGCTTGACTATACGCGACGTCTATACATACCATATGGCAATGTCAACGCCGTGCCCCGATGTACGAGGCTTTCTTTGCGAACGTCAATTATATCCGCCGATAATTTTTACGAATCCGGCATTCCGGCGATCGCTGACCGCCCTACGGGCGCAGCATGACCGCTGATTTACTGAGCGGCATGCCCGCAGTGGGACCTCGTATGGGGGCCGGATGGCGCGGACGGAGTGGTCCGACGCGGCAGGAATTGCAAAAGCAGGAAAGCCGCAGCCGTATTCTGGCTGCGGCCAAAGAAGTGCTCGGCGAAACGCCCTACGCCGCGATGCGCGTCGAGGATGTGATTGCCCGGGCAGGCGTCAGCCGCGCCACATTCTATAAGTATTTCGACAGTAAATTCGCGATCGGCCGGGAACTGCACGGCGAGTTCGGACCACGTTTGTCGGCCATCTACGATCTGCTGCTGGCCCATAACGACCCCACCGAGGCCGATCTGATCGACTGGATCAAGCGCGTAGTCGATTTCTATAGGCAGGAAAAAGATCTGATCGTCACCTTCGCCCATATGCTGGCGATTGAACCGCTGTTTCATCCGATGATGATCGACATCATCCGCGAAACCGAGGAGCGCTGGGCTTCGCGCATCCCCGCCTTCCGCGTGCCCGGTTCCAACGCCCCGGACGCTATGCGCGCCCGCATCGAATCCCGTCTGCTGCTGCGGCAACTCAACGATTTCTGCTATGAAGTCGCGATGTTCGACTGGTCGATCGACGTAACCGAAGGCTGCCGGATTATGGCAGGGTATTTTCGGGGGTTTTTCGAGCGGTATCGTTTGGAAGGTGCGGCGCTTTAGGCGTCGGTCCGACGATCCGCAATCGCTAGATCAAAATCGTTGCCTCTTCTTAGCTCGACTTTATTGATTTTATCGGGCGTAAGCGACAGCGTTTGCAATACGGTCCCAAGCTTGGCGGGGAATTTTGATTGTGTCGGCTGCTGACCGGGACATGCAATTAATCTGATGGTTCCAGATTTCGCGCCGGACGGCAGCGATTGCGTCGCTGAAGGTGATGCTGGTTTTGCAATAGCAGGCGGCGGTTTTGGGTGCGATGGTTTGGCATTGGGTGATGTCGTGCATCCATAGACAGATGATTGAGAAGAGACCGAGCAGAGCCGGAGTGGTTCGCAGGATGGCCAGGTCGGACCATTGGCGCTGGGTTTCGACGCCGAGATGGGCGCGGGTTTCCTGGAAGGTGACCTCGACCTGCCAGCGGCTGATGAACCAGTCGAGGATCTCGATTGGGCCAGCCTGGAGATCGGTGCAGAGGAAGGCCTGGGGCTCGAGCTTGCCCTTGGGATCCTTGGCCTTGTGATCAGGATCGCGGACCAGGATCCAGCGGATCGGAACGGGCGTCAGGCCGCTGTGATACCAGATGGCGGTGCCTGTTGCGATCTGGAGGGTGCGGTTGGTGCGGCCATACCACAGCGGCACGGTGTGGCGCTGCCAGAGCGTGGCCTGGTCATGGAGGCTATGGGCGAGGCTGGGCATGCGCATGCCCTTGACGGGCGGACGTCCGCGTCCTTTGGGCTTGGGTTGGGGGAAGCCGAAGAGGGCTGCATCCAGGCGCAGGCGTGTGACGACGGCGGCGTGGGTGCGGACCTGGGCGAGGAACTCGATTGCGGCGAAGGCGGTGTCGGCAACGATGACGATCTTGCGATCGGGAAGCCAACGGTGGATTTGCAGAACCATCTGTCGGGCCCAATCGAGGAGCGTCTTGTGGGGTCGCGGCTGGTCTTCATAGAAGCGTTTGGAGGGCGCCAGCACGGTGAGGAACGGCAAGGCGAGGCGACGGCCGGCCCAGGGTATATCGACCAGCAGCATGGCTGACAGCCAGCGCAGACCGCTGGTCTTGACGAAGAAGCCCTTGGTCGAGCGAACCGGATCGCGATAGATGCCGCGTGCCTTGATCATCTTGCCCCAGCGGCGCTCGATGGTGTCGTCGAGGCCGATGACGACGGCAGCCCCCTGCGGCACGAAGGTGGCCACCAGCATGCGCAGCAACCGGCCGGCGACGGCCCGGGACGACCACCGCGCCTGGCTGAGGACGGCGTGATAGGTCGGGAAATTCGAATCCTGGTCAAGCCCGAGGATGCGCAGCGCCGCCGTGACGACCCGTCGGCCGGGGCCCAGTACAGCCCCCGTGAGCAGCAGCAGCACATTCGCCCAGGTCGGGCGCGTGAACAGATCGCAGAATACCGCGAGCCGGGACAGAAAGAAGGCCGGCAGCGGCGACACATCGGGCATTGGGGACGGCAGATGGGAGTGTTTCATCCCATCCGTAGAATCGGCTTCGCGCCTTGGGGCAATCTGTTGGGGCTGCGACAAAGCGAATCGGTGCCGCGCCGGCTCTCGCCCCATCGCCCAGCCTTCGCCATACTGGCCGAAATGGCAGCCCCAGACCCAATCCTCGACCAAATCCTCGCCCGCCTCGCCCGCCTCGATGTTGTCAAGAACCGCGGCGGCTATACGATCAGCGATCGTAAAAGCGGAAACAAGCTGGCCCGATTACGTCCCTTTCCCAAAAGCGACGGATTCGAAATCCTCTATTGGTCCCTTGCCCGAGAAAGCTGGCGCACCTTCGGTCCTCTCGGGCCGATCGAGTTCTCCCTCGACGAAGCCTGCGAAATCATCCAGAACGAATCAATCTTTCAACCACCGCGCCGAAGCTGGTTCAGCCGAATTTTTTCATAAAGTCGAGCTTAGCTCCTAGCCCTCGATAACTTTGATGTGCGCCGGCACGTTGTATTGGTAACATTCCTTCTCGACCCGCTCGGCGATGCGCCAGCCTTTGGGCGTACGAACATGCTTGTCGACGTACCACAACCCTAAGAACATCATCTGCGTGCTGCCGTCCGGCATGGGGCAACCCATCGGGTTGAAGCAGACGATCCGGCTGGTCGCCGTGTCGCCGTCGATCTTGATCGAGGGATTGGCGATCATGTGGTAGTAGCTGTGGAAACCAGCCAGCGACTTCTTCAGCCATTCCCGCACCTCGGGATACTTCCCGTCGATCCCGCCCATGGAGCGATAGTCGATATAGGCGTCGGGGGTGAAGACATTGTCCAGCTTGTCTACCTCCATCGTGTCGATCGCATCGGAGTAATCCGCGAAGAGCTGCTGGATTTCGAGCTTGTCGGAAATTTCCTGAAGACTGAGCATGTCGTTCCTTCCCTGCGAGCCACGCCTTTGGGCGCGCCATGTTATCGATTTGCGTAATTCCGGCCGCATGTTGCGACGAACTTGTCTTGTTTTCGCAAGCGCCCCCGCTAGTATCGCGGCGTTCAAAGGAATAGCGGCTCCGTCGTTGGAAGCCAAGGATCAGCTCAAGGGGATTTCGATGAGTGTTTCATCGCTCGGCTATGCCGTTATCGAGGCGACCGACATCGCCGCCTGGAAGAGTTTCGGCACCGAAGTTCTGGGGTTGATGGGGACCGACAGCGCCGACGGCGGCGTGCGCTTGCGTATGGATGAGCGCCCGTTCCGTATCGCCGTCGTGCCGGGCGGCCAAGACCGTTTCGTCGCTTCGGGATGGGAACTGCCCAGCGCCGAAGCCTATGACGCATTGCTCAAGTCGCTGACAGACGCCGGCGTGGCAGTGGAACATGGCTCGAAGGACGATGCGGCGGATCGCAAGGTGCGCGCACTCGCCCGCTGTAAAGACCCGTCGGGCAATCTGCTTGAGGTCTATCACGGCCGTATCTACGACTATGCGCCCTTCATATCGCCGACCGGCGTCAGCGGCTTCGTCACCGGCAATATGGGGCTTGGCCATGTCGTGCTGCCGGCGCCGAAGGTCGAAGAGACCCGCGCCTTTTATAAGAAGTTCCTGGGCTTCGGCGATACCGACGAAATGCGTGTGCCGATCGGCGTGCCCGACCATCCGGGACTGGCCCTCTATTTCCTGCATTGCAACAACCCGCGCCATCACAGCCTGGCCTTGTTCGAAGCGGAGATACCGGGCGGGCTCGTTCATCTGATGATTGAGGTGAACCAGTTCGACGATCTGGGCCGCGCCGTCGACCGCTGCAAAAAGAAGGGCGCCCCGATCTCGATCAACATGGGCCGCCACAGCAACGACCTGATGGTCTCGACCTATATCAAGACGCCCTCGGGATTCGACGTGGAATATGGCTGGGACGGCTGGCAGGTGGACTGGAACGACTATGTACCCACCAAGAGCGAAATCTTCAGCCTGTGGGGTCACCCCGAGATGCAGGGCGGGTGAAATACTACTCTGCTTGTACTTTCCAACATATGCGATGTCTATAAAGGCAGATATTTTCTGCCTAGGTGTAATATGGCTCTAAACATAAAAGATCCTGCGACCGACAAGATCGTGCGGGAGCTTGCCTTTGTCACTGGCGAGGGCGTGACATGGCAATCCGCAAGTCGGTCGAGGAGCGCGTGCAGAGAATCAAAGGTCGAAACGCCAGCAAGAATCTCGCTGCGAAACTTCTTGAGATCGGAGCGCTTTGCGCCAGATTGCCAGAGATGGACAATAGGACTCCAGATGAAATTCTCGGATACGACGAGAACGGACTGCCGCGCTGATGGTATTGGATAGTTCGGCTATTATCGCGATCCTATTACAGGAACCAGAGACGGCGCGCTTAGCCTCTGCCATAGCCGACAACCCGCCAAATTTCCTCTCAGCTGCAAGCTTGGTTGAAGCATCGATCGTGATCGACACAAGGAGGGGCGATGAGGGCGCGCGGGATTTGAACTTATTCCTCTATCACGCCGGAATCGAGATCGTTCCTGTTGATACCGAACAAGCCGAGGTGGCACGCGCCGCTTGGCGGAAGTACGGGAAGGGCCGGCATAAGGTGGGCCTCAATTATGGCAACTGTTTCTCGTATGCTTTGGCGAAAGCGACGGGAGCGCCATTACCGTATAAAGGGAATGACTTCGCCCTAACCGATTTAAAAAACGAGATAACGAGCTAGCTGGGAAGGAAAGACGCGATGATCAATCTGAGTGGCAAGACTGCGCTGGTGACTGGTGGAGGCGCCGGGATGGGGCGCGCAATCGTCGAGGCGTTCGGGATGTACGGCGTGAAGGTCGCGGTGGCCGAAATCGACGCCGCCCGCGCCGAAACGCTGCGCCATACGCTGGAAGGCGAGGGCATCGATGCGCTGGTCGAAGTAACCGACGTCCGCGACAAGACGCAGGTCGCCAAACTGGCCGCCAAGATCGAGGCCAAGTTCGGCGGACTGGACATATTGGTGAACAATGTCGGCGATTTCATGGGCATCGTCGGCCCCTTCGCCACATCGACCGAGGAACAGTGGGACACGCTTTATCAGGTCAATTTGAAGCAGATTTTCGTAGTCACTCACGCGATGCTCCCTCTGATGCGCAAATCGGGCAACGGCGGCAGTATCATCAACGTCTCGTCGATCGAAGCTTTCCGCGGCATCCCGGGCGGGGTCATCTATGGCGCATTCAAGGCCGGCATCACCGGCTTTACCCAAAGCCTGGCGGTCGAACTTGGTCCTGAAGGCATCCGGGTCAACACCATTGCGCCAGAAACAACCGATACCGAACAGGTCCAGGTCACGAAATGGACCAACCCAAAATATATGGACCATACCCAGCGCTGGATTCCGCTCGGCCGCTTCGGCGTCCCGCAGGATGCCGCGGGCTGCGCGGTATTCCTGGCTAGCGACTTGTCGGCCTGGGTGACCGGCACCACCATTCATATGGATGGTGGTGCGCTGGCGGCTGCCGGCTGGTATCGCACCCCAGAAGGACAGTGGACGAACATGCCAGTTATCGCCGATAAAGGCCTCATCTTCTGATTGCAGATGGATCGGCCCTTCTGGCCGGGTTCGTTTTAGGGTGACGGTCTATGGATGTCGCAATGCCGGATCAGCCGGCGTCGTTCGAGCTAGACGATCTCATCGGCGGGGAACTGAGCGTGCTGATGGCGCGCGCGGCGGCAATGCGCGACGGCTTTCACGGGCGTGTACAAAGCTATTCGCCCAAGGTTTTCATCCCGCTGACCCATCTCTGCCGCGATGTCTGCCACTACTGCACCTTTGCCCGCCCGCCCCGGCGCGGCGAGACCGGCTATATGACGCTGGACGAGGTCCTGGCCGTCGCCCGCGCAGGTGCCGCCGCCGGCTGCACCGAGGCCCTGTTCACGCTGGGCGACAAGCCTGAACTGCGCTACAGCGCGGCCCGCGATGAGCTGGAGCGGCTGGGCCATCCGACCACGCTCTCCTATCTGGCCGAAGCCGCCAGGCTGGTGCTGAACGAAACCGGCCTGCTGCCCCACATCAATGCCGGGGTGATGGGCGCCGACGATATCGCCCTGCTGAAGCGCGTCTCGGTCAGCCAGGGGCTGATGCTGGAGAGCGCGGCAGAACGGCTGTCGCTCAAAGGCGGCCCACATTACGGCTCACCCGACAAAGACCCCGCCCGCCGCCTGGAAACCATTCGGTTGGCGGGTGAGCAGAACGTGCCTTTCACATCGGGCATATTGATCGGCATCGGCGAAACGCGCGAGGAGCGCATTCAGTCGATCCTGGCGCTGCGTGACCTGCATCTGCGCTATGGCCATATCCAGGAAGTCATCATCCAAAATTTCCGGGCAAAGCCCGGAACCAAGATGGTGAACGCGCCCGAGCCGGATCTCGACGAGCTGCTCTGGACCATCGCCGTCGCCCGCATCCTGCTGGGCGCGCAGATGAACATCCAGGCGCCCCCGAACCTGACGCCCGGCGAATATGGCGTGCTGATCGACGCCGGCATCAACGATTGGGGCGGCATCTCCCCCGTCACGCTCGACCATGTAAACCCCGAGGCGCCCTGGCCGCACCTCGATGCGCTGCGCCGGGAGACCGCCGACCACGGCAAGATCCTGACCGCCCGCCTGCCGATCTATCCGGCCTTTTACCAGGACAATGCGCGCTGGCAGGCCCAGTCTTTGATCCCGCGCATCCTGCAATCGGCGGATTCTCAGGGCTGGGGCCGAAACGATTCCTGGGCCCCCGGCATTGCGGTGACACCTATCGCGCCCGCCAAGGCCGGCCCGAACGAGCGGCCAGACCCTACCATCGTCGACCTTGTAGCCAAGGCCTCGAACGGAATCGGCCTGGATGAGGGAGAGATCACCACCCTGTTCGGTGCGCGCGGCGTCGATTTCGAATATGTCACCAACGCGGCCAACAGGTTGCGGGCTGAGGTCAGCGGCGAAGTCGTCACCTACGCCGTGAACCGGAACATCAACTACACCAATATCTGCGGCTACAAATGCCGTTTCTGCGCCTTCTCCAAGGGCAAGACCCACGAGGCGCTGCGCGGCGTGCCTTACGATCTGGACCTGGAAGAGGTCGCGCGGCGCGCGGTCGAGGCCTGGGATCGGGGCGCGACCGAAGTCTGCATGCAGGGTGGCATCCACCCGGATTATACCGGCGAGACCTATCTGGAGCTTTGCCGCACGGTGAAACGCGCGGTTCCAGGCATGCATATCCATGCCTTCTCTTCGCTGGAGGTTCAGCAAGGCGCGGCGACGCTCGGCATTCCGGTGGCGGAATTCCTATCCCGTCTCAAGGATGCGGGCCTGGGCACCCTGCCCGGCACTGCCGCTGAAATCCTCGACGACGAAATCCGCGACACGCTGTGCCATGACAAGCTGAACACCCAGGAATGGCTGGACATCATGGAAACCGCCCACATGGTCGGTTTCCGCACGACCGCCACGATCATGTTTGGCCATATCGAGGGGCCACAGCATTGGGCGCGTCATTTGATCCGTATACGCGCCTTGCAGGAGCGTACCGGGGGATTCACTGAATTCGTGCCCCTACCCTTCGTCCATATGGAAGCACCGATGTATCTGAAGGGTATGGCACGCAAGGGCCCGACCTTCCGCGAGACGGTGCTGATGCACGCGGTCGCGCGTTTGGCGCTGCACCCGGTCCTCACCAACATTCAGGTGTCCTGGGTGAAACTGGGCCGCGAAGGCGTACGAGTCTGCCTCGAGGCGGGTGCGAACGACATGGGCGGCACGCTGATGAACGAAAGCATCTCGCGCGCCGCGGGTACCGAACACGGGCAGGAACTGCCGCCGCTGGAAATGGAGGCGCTGATCCGCTCGCTGGGCCGCACGCCCAGTCAGCGCAACACTGTTTATGGCCCGGTTTCCGCCGAACGCCAGGCTGCCGGACGTGCTGCCGAAGAGCTGACGCCGATCATCCTGACGCCGCCCAAACCCATCGGGCGCAAGCAGACCGCGCACGCCTGATCCCTTCGACAAAAACGAGCATATGATGACAGACTCATTACCGACTTTGGCTGTTCTGGGCGGCACCGGCGCCGAAGGCAGCGGGCTGGCCTTTCGCTGGGCCTACGCCGGCTACCCGGTCATCGTCGGCAGCCGCACAGCTGAAAAGGCCCAAGCCGGCGCGGCCGAACTGAATGCACTTCTGGGCAAGGACCTCGTGCGCGGCATGGATAATCTCAGCGCCGCGACGGCGGCCCAGATCGTCATCCTGACCGTGCCTTACTCCGCCCAGAAATCGACTATTTCCGATGTCGCCAAAGTGCTTGAGGGCAAGATATTAGTCGACGTAACCGTACCCTTGGTTCCTCCCAAGGTGAATCGGGTCACATTGCCGGCAGAGGGCTCAGCTGTCGAAGCCGTCCAGAAGATGCTCGGCGCCGGCGTCAAAGTGGTCTCGGCATTCCAAAACGTCTCGGCCCATCATTTGAAGGACCTCGCCCACACCGTCGAATGCGATGTACTGGTGACCGGCGACGATATCGCGTCGCGCGAGATTGTCATTACCTTGGCGAACGCCGTTGGACTGCGCGGTATCCATGCCGGCCCCCTTTGCAATTCCGTGGTTGCCGAGGCGCTCACCTCGGTCCTGATCACGATTAACCAGCGGTACAAGATCCCTGGGGCAGGCATTCGGATCACCGGCCTGCCAGAGCAGAGCTGACTATGTCCTCCGCAGCGGAGCTGACGCTTCGCGCGCTCGACGGCGTACCCCTGGTGAACCAGGGCGACGATTTAGCGGGCATCGTCCTGACCGCTCTTGCCGCTTCCGGCTTGACGCTTCAGGCGGGCGACGTCGTCGTGCTGGCCCAGAAGATCGTGTCCAAGGCCGAAGGCCGACTAATAGACCTCAGCGGGATTACGCCATCGGACAAGGCAATCGAAATCGCTGAACGTTCCGACAAGGACCCCCGCGTCGTTGAATTGATCTTGAGCGAATCCGACGAGGTTCTGCGGGTCAGGCCCGGTGCGGTCATCGTCGCCCACCGTCTGGGCTTCGTTGCTGCAAATGCCGGCATCGACCAGTCTAATATCGGCAATGGCCAGGAGGACGAACAGGTGCTGCTCCTGCCCATTGACCCCGATGGCACCTGCAAACGCATCCGCGCTGAACTCAAAGTCCGTACCGGCATTGATATCGCCGTGGTGATCATCGATAGCATTGGACGAGCTTGGCGCACGGGGACGGTCGGCACCGCAATTGGCGTCAGCGGCATGGCTGGGCTTTTGGACCTGCGCACCAAGCCTGACCTGTTCGGCCGGCCGCTCAAAACCAGCGAGCTGGGCCTTGCGGACGAGCTGGCCTCGGCCGCATCATTGGTGATGGGACAGTCGAGCGAGGGCAGGCCTGTGGTACTGGCACGCGGCGTTCCCTATGCGCGGCGGGAGGGTACCGCGCACGAGCTGATCCGCCCGAAGGAGATCGACCTATTCCGGTAGTGCGCGCCATAGCGACCCAAGCCGAAGCTTTGAGCGATCTCGACACTGTGATCGCAGGTCGGCGCTCTGTGCGACGATTCCTGCCTGACCCGGTCCCGGAAGCGATCATCGCCAACATGGTCCGTGCAGCAAGCCGAGCACCCTCGGCGCATAACCGCCAACCTTGGCGATTCCATGTCGTGCAGGACGCGCCTCTCAAGGCTCGCCTGGCCTCGGCCATGGGTGACAAACTGCAAGCCGACCGGACCAAGGACGGCGACGATATGGCTGCTATCCGCCAAGATGTAGCCCGATCCTCCGCACGGATTATCGGTGCACCCGTAGTGGTCGCGACCTGTCTGACGCTGGAAGACATGGACGCCTATCCCGACGACCGCCGCAGCCACGCGGAATTCTTGATGGCGGTGCAAAGCACGGCGATGGCAGCGCAGATATTGCTATTGAAGGCTCAGTCCGAAGGGTTGGGCGCCTGCTGGATGTGCGCACCCTTATTCTGTGCCGAGACCGTCAAGAATGCGCTGAGCCTGCCCAATTCCTGGCAACCGCAAGGCCTAATCCTGCTGGGCTGGCCGGCTGAGCCGGGACGCCTGCGCGATCGCAAGCCGCTGGCCGAAATCGTGACCGGGATCGACGTAACGTGAGCGTCCTGGCCCTGGCCGGTGGCGTGGGCGGCGCGAAACTGGCTGAAGGCCTGGCGGCGATTATACCGCCTGGCGAACTGACCGTCGCGGTCAATACCGGTGACGATTTCGAACATCTTGGCCTCAGAATTTCCCCCGATATCGACACCGTGACCTACACGCTGGCGGGCCTCAACAACCAGGAACAAGGCTGGGGCCTGGAAGGCGAGACCTGGAATTTCATCGCCGCGTTGGAACGGCTGGGCGGCGAGACTTGGTTCCGCCTCGGCGACCGCGATCTTGCCACCCATATCGAGCGCACGCAGCGGCTGAAGAGCGAGACTCTGTCCGCCGTCACCGCAGATTTTGCCAAGCGGCTGGGAATCCGGCAGGCGATCGTGCCGGTCACCGACGACCCGCTGCGCACCATGGTCCAGACCGACCAGGGCCTGCTGGCCTTCCAGGATTATTTCGTGCGGCTGCGCTGCGCCCCGCGTGTTGATCGGCTGGAGTTTCCCGGCGTCGAGGCCATGAAACCCAGCGCAGGTTTCGCTGCCGCCCTGGCCGACGCGAACCTCAGGGCCATCGTCATTTGCCCGTCCAACCCGTTCCTCAGTATCCTGCCGATCCTGTCGCTGCCCGGCATCCGCGACGCATTGGAAGGCCGACGCGTGCCGCTGCTCGCCGTGTCGCCGATCATCGGCGGCCAGGCGGTAAAGGGGCCGGCGGCCAAGATCATGCAGGAACTCGGGCTCAATGTGTCGTCAGCCGGAGTTGCCGGGTTCTACGGCGCACTGCTGGACGGGCTAATGATCGACGAGACCGACCGCGCGCTGGCGCCCGAGATCGCGGGCCCGGCCATCCATGTCGGCGACACGATGATGCGGGACGCCGGCGACCGCCGCCGGGTCGCAACGGAAGTTCTGGCCTTCGCCGAACGGATTTCCCGGTCATGAGCATCTGGGCGATCATCCCGGCCCGGCCGCTGGAGGAGGGCAAATCACGGCTGGCGGAGGCTCTGACCCCGGCCGAACGTCAGAGGTTGAACCAGAATTTCTTCCGCCGGACGCTCGATGTGACAGCCTCGGTGATCGGGCGTGAACAGACCTTGGTGGTCAGCAGGTCGCAAGAACTGCTAGCGGCGGCCAAATCGATGGCGTTCGAGACATTGCTGGAGGCGCCGCCCTATGGACTGAACGTCGCATTGGCCCAGGCAGCCGATAGCGTTCGGCTACGCGGCGCGACAGGCGTGCTCTCGGTCAGTTGCGACTTGCCGTTCCTGATCGCCGACGACCTGCGCGCATTGCTGAATGTCGCGATCGAGGGCGACGGGTTGGCGATCGCCAGCGACCGTGCCGGCACTGGGACGAACGCGCTTGTCGTATCGCCGGTCGCCGCGATTCCTTATCTCTACGGCGAAGGCAGCTTTGCCGCCCATTTGAAGGCCGCAGAGAACGCAGGCCTGGCGCTCAACGTGGTCAGACGACCCGGCTTGTCCTTTGACATCGACACGCCGGACGATTTCGAGCAGATGGAGGAAATCAGACGGGAAACGATTCCAGGCAAATTAGCTGCATCTTCGGGTTGCGCTTTTCGCTCAATCTGAGACAGTCAGCGTCACAATAGCATGCGCACACTTTTCCATCTTTGGCTGTCCCCCTTCTCGCGAACGATCCGCGTGATGTTGGCCGAAAAGGGCCTTCCGTTCGATCTGGAAATCGAGAAGGTTTGGGAGCGGCGGCAGGAATTCCTGTCGATGAACCCGGCTTGTGACGTTCCGGTGCTGATCGAGCTTGACGGTTCCGTCTTTGCCGACAGCCGAGTGATTTCGGAATATCTGGACGAAGCTTATCCGGAACGCTCTCTCATCGGCGGAGATTCGATCAGTCGAGCGGAGTCGCGGCGTCTGACCCAGTGGTTCGACACAAAATTCAATGCCGAGGTTACCGAGAACCTGGTAGGCGAAAAGCTGATGAAGCGGCTGTCGGGCCAGGGCTATCCGCAGGCAACCGCAATCCGGACCGGCCTGTCGGAAATTCATAATCACCTGGCCTATATATCTTTCCTGGCTGAGCGACGGCGCTGGCTTGCCGGCGACCATTTTTCATCTGCCGATATTGCGGCGGCTGCGCATCTGTCATCCGTCGATTATATCGGCGACGTACCATGGGAAGAACATCCCGGTGCCAAGGACTGGTACGCCAGGATAAAGTCCCGGCCCAGCTTCCGCCCGCTGTTAGCCGACCGGGTCCCCGGCATTCAACCGCCCCCGCATTACGCCGATCTCGACTTCTGATCTGATCTGTTCTGCCCCGATTTGACCCCAATCTAGTCGTAGGGTCACATATCAACCGGGAGGAACCGACAGATGCGTCCATGGATTTTGGCTGCCGCCGTCACGTTTGCTGCGCCGCTCACACTCGCCCAGACCGCTCCCGTCTTCAGCTTTCCTACGCAAAACGACACGGTCACTTTACCCTTGATGCTTGAGGATTGGGTTCAGACCGACACGGCCCGGACCGAGCTGGCGGTCGATGCCTCGCTCCCTGGCAGCGACGCCGGCAAGGCGCGGGCAGATGTTCTGGGCGCCGTCAGGGCGCTAGCGCAGGGCGCGGACTGGCGCTTCACGGCTTTCGACCGCAACCAGGACGCCAGCGGACTGGAACATTGGCATGCGGTGGTCGAGGCCCGCCTGGCTGAGGCGCAGTTGGGCGGCCTGTCCGACCGCGCCAAGCAGGTGTCCAGGGCCGGGCTGCAGATCAGAGTCCAATCCGTCGATTTCTCCCCAACCCTGGCCGAAGTCGAGGTCACGAAATCCAAGCTGCGCGCGGAGATGTATAAGAAGGTCAACGAAGCCCTGGCGCAGCTTAATCAGGCTGAACCGGAGCGCAAATACAGGATCATGAGAATAGATTTCAACGAACCTACACCCAACCTGCCAGCCCCGCGCATGATGAGTGCCGCGGCACCGGGCAACGAACAGGTTGCGAGCGGTATTTCGCTTTCAGAAAAAGCGGAGCTGCGCGCCAATGTGACCTTTGCCGCAATCGCACCTCGCGAGTAACGGGCACAATGCCACGGCTTTTCATCTTCGGCCTGGGCTATTCGGCACTGGCCCTGGCACGACTGGTTCAGCGCGAAGGCTGGACGGTCGCTGGAACATGCAGAACGAGGCTAGGAGCCGAAGCTCTGACCGCCGAAAATATCGATCCACATCTGTTTGACGGGACTGCGCCGATCGAACCATCGGCTCTCAAAGGAACGACCCATCTATTGGCCTCGATTCCAGCAGATCCGGACGACCCGGCATTACGCCATCACACCGCCGATATCGCTGCGAACGGTGCGCTGGAATGGATCGGATATCTCTCCACGACATCCGTTTATGGCGTGAGCGACGGCAGCATCGTCGATGAAGATACGCTATGCGACCCATCCAGTGCGCGCGGGCAACGGCGGCTTGGGGCAGAGCGTGCCTGGGCAGATCTGCCCCTCCCCGGTCATATCTTCCGACTGTCGGGCATCTACGGCCCGGGGCGCAGCGTGTTCGACACGATTGGCGAAGGTAAGGCGCAGCGGATTGTGAAACCGGGTCAGGCTTTCAACCGTATCCATGTCGCGGATATTGCAACGACCGTCCGCGCCTCGATTGGGTCTCCGGCTCCGGGGCGCATCTATAATGTGGCCGATAATCTGCCTGCGCCATCCGCCGATCTGGTGACCTATGCCTGCAAGCTGCTGAAAATCGATCCCCCGCCGGAAATTCCCTTCGAACAGGCCGTTCTATCCCCGATGGCCCGGGAATTCTGGGCCGATAACAAGCGGATCGACAATAGTCGGATCAAAAAGGAATTGGGCGTCCGTCTGACCTATCCAACCTATCTTGAGGGTCTGGATGCGATCTCCACCTCCAAATAGCCCTTACCATTTCCCGGTATTGGGCATGGAGGCCCAGGGTTCGGCAGGCGGCTTTGCGTCACCGGACTGAAGCAGTTCGATCGATATATTGTCGGGAGAGCGGACGAAGGCCATGCGGCCGTCGCGCGGCGGGCGGTTGATGGTGACACCCTTGTCCAACAGGCGCTGGCAGGTGGCGTAGATGTCCTCAACCTCATAGGCCAGATGGCCAAAATTGCGCCCCTCGCCGTAATTCTCCGGGTCCCAGTTGAATGTCAGCTCAACCTGCGCATCCTCGCCGCCCGGTGCGGCCAGGAAGGCCAGCGTATAGCGCCCCTGGGGCACGTCCTTCCGGCTGAGCTCCTTGAGGCCCAGCTTGTTGCAGTAAAAATCCAGCGACGCGTCGAGGTCGGTCACCCTGACCATGGCGTGGAGATATTTCATTTTAGTCACTCGGTTTGAGAAATCATGATATCCGGCGGCGGCGCATATTCGTCGGGGATGGCGCAGAGCCTATACCGGACGCAGAGCCGCCCCAAGGCGGTTCCCGCCGTTAGAGATGTGAAGGGCACGGCCAGAAGGCAAGGCAGGATGGTGGGCGCGGCCCAGGGCAGCACACCGGGGGCGAAGGCGGCAAGGATGCCGGCAACCGCGCCGCCGAACAGCAGTTGCGGCCATAGCCCGCGCAGCGCCTCACCCGGCGGCACCGAACGGCCGTCACGATTCTGCGCCTCCCACACCACGCGACGGCCCAAGATCAGGCCGAAGACGAACAGGGCCTGGGCGATCATCATCACCGGTCCCAGGAACAGCGAGAACAGCATGTCGGCAAAACCGCCCGCCAGCAGGCGAAGCACCCCGCCATAGGCCCGGGCCCGGCCCCGTAGCAGCACGTCCAGCATCCCCAGCAGGCGGGGCGCGAAGCCCAGGCCCAGCATCAGGAAATAGAGCGCGAAGGCCAGTCTGGCGGGCAGATGCCCCCGGGCAGGGTCGCCGATCATGGCGAGGCCCGCCAGCAGCATCAGCAGACCGGCCGGCGCACCGGCATACATCATGATCGCATTGACCAGCTGGAACCGGCCCATGGGTTTGAGCCCCGGCATGCCCAGCAGCTTCAGATATTGCAGGTTTCCCTGGCACCAGCGCAGATCGCGTTTGATAAAATCAGGCAGGCTGGGCGGATTTTCCTCCCAGCTTTCAAACTCGTCGGCAATGACGCGCACATCGTATCCGGCTCCACGCATCATCGCCGCTTCGACCTGGTCGTGGCTGAGGATATGGCCACTCAGCGGCCCGCGGCCCGGCAAAACCGGCAGCGCACAATGGTCGAAGAAGGGCTTCAACCTGACGATCGCATTGTGTCCCCAGAAGGGGCCAGCAGGCCCCTGCCACCAGGCGCTGCCGACGGTTTGCATACGCATCGCGTGGCGCATGCCGAACTGAAAGATGCGGGTGAAGGTACTGCCCGAGGGCTGGCCGACGACCAGGGTCTGCAGGATGCCGAGCGCCAAATTGGCCTGCATCGCCCGTACGAGTCGCAGCATCGCCGCCGCGGACATCACGCTGTCGGCGTCGAGCACTATCATATGGTCATAGAGCCCTAGAGCCCCTTCGGCGAATTCGCGCAGATTGCCTGCCTTGAAGCCTGAGTTGATCGAGCGACGGCGGTAATGAAGCCCGGGGTGGCGCCCAGACAGTTCGGCGAAGGCAGCCTCTTCAGCCGCGGCGACATCCGGACGTGAGGTGTCGCTCAATACATGGAAGGCGAAGGCCTCCCGCCAGGGGGTGGCTTCGATGGTGCGGATCATTGAAGCCAGCCGAGCGAAAACCAGCGCCACATCCTCATGTCTGACGGCGACACAGACAGCAGTGCGTGTTGTGATTGGGCTGTCGGCCGGGGTGTCGCGCAAGGCAGGGTTGGTGAAACCTGCCGGGTCGTGGGTAAGGCGCGAGATGGCGAAACCAACCGCCGCATTCCAGAACCCGATCAGCGTCCAGGGCAGGCCGACCAGGAACAAGACCAAGAAGAAGACCGCCGCACCCGACCATCCCCGAACCGCCAGCACATGGACCATAATCCAACCCAGCGCGGTCATGCTGACCGCATTCAACGCGAAGAATATCCATCGACGCGCGGTCAGCATGGAATCTTCGGTTTGGGACAGTGGATTGGCTGAGGGCAGGGTCGCGTCGGTCATCAGCAATGTGTTACAGGCCGAACAAAGACCGAGCTATAGATATTCCATGGAAAATTCCTCACAGGCGCTTTGGATCATTGGGCCCGGCCGGGCAGAGATTCGCTCGGCGAAGCCGACGGAAGAACCCGGCATGCTGGAAGTGCGCGCAATTGTGAGCGGCATCAGCCGCGGCACCGAATCGCTGGTTTTCAACGGCAGGGTGCCGCAGAGCGAGTGGGCGCGGATGCGTTGCCCCTTTCAGGAGGGCGAGTTCCCCTACCCCGTCAAATATGGCTATGCGATGGTCGGCCAAGTCGAGAACGGGCCTGCAAAGCGCATCGGCCAGCGGGTCTTCAGCCTCTACCCGCATCAAAGCCGCTTCGCGATCCCGGCAGTCGCAGCCATTCCGGTTCCCGAGACGGTATCCAACTCGCGCGCCGTGCTGGCGGCCCAGATGGAAACCGCGATGAACGCGACCTGGGACGCCGCGCCACGCATCGGGGACCGGATCGCAGTAGTCGGCGGCGGCGTCGCAGGCAGCCTTCTGGCCTATCTTTGCGGGCGTCTGCCCGGTGCCGAAGTGACGCTGATCGACATCAATAACGACCGGCAGCGCATTGCGGCCGCATTGGACATCGGGTTCGCGACACCGAATGATGCCCCCGTCGCTGGTTACGACCTCGTCTTCCACACTTCGGGAACCGCTTCGGGCCTGCAACTGGCGTTATCGCTTGCCGGGTTCGAAGCTACTGTCGTCGAAATAAGCTGGTATGGCGCACAAGCTGTCTCGGTCGAACTGGGTGGTGCCTTCCACAGCCAACGTCTGACATTGCTGTCGTCCCAGGTCGGCTCGGTCTCACCCGCGCGCCGCGCTCGCTGGGACCATCGTCGCCGTCTGGAAAAGGCGCTGGCACTGTGCTCAGACCCCCGCCTTGACGTGCTCGTCTCGGAAGAAACGCCCTTCGCCGAGGTTCCGGCGCGCCTCCCTGAAATACTCGGTGCCCCAGGCGCACTATGCCATTTGATCAGATATTGAACCGGAGAAACCATGTACGCCGTTGAAGTCCGCGATCACATCATGATTGCCCACAGTCTGAAGGGCGATGTGTTCGGCCCTGCTCAGCGATTGCATGGCGCAACCTATGTCGTCGACGTAGCCTTTTTCCGCGAGGAACTTGATCCCGACCGGATCGTCGTCGATATCGGCCGCGCGACGGATACGCTGAAACAGGTGCTGCAGGCGCTGAACTACGCCAACCTGGACGAGCATCCGGCCCTCGCCGGGCAGTTGACCACCACGGAATTCCTGGCGCGTTACATCTTCGATAGGATGGCTGAGGCGATTCGCTCAGGCGAGCTCGGTCCCCATGCCGGCGGCATTGATCGGGTGCGGGTGACGCTGAACGAATCCCACATTGCCCGCGCCTGGTATGAGGCCGCGATTGGCGCATAGCCTGCGTTTCGCGATCCCGGGAGACATTGAAACCCGCACCGGCGGCACGATCTACGACAAGCGGGTGATGACCGAATTGCGGCTTGCCGGCTGGGCCGTCGAGCATCTGCAATGGCCGGCCTCGTTCCCCTTCCCCGACGATTGCGACGTGAATACCGTCGCAGAAAGCCTGGCCGCCTGCCCGGATGGCTCACTGGTTATGATCGACGGACTGGCCTTTGGCGTCCTGCCTGACTTGGTGGCCAAAGAGGCCCGCAGGCTGCGACTGGTGGCGCTGGTCCATCACCCGCTGGCACTGGAAACCGGCCTGTCGTCCGAGGTCGAGGCTAGGCTGGCGGATTTGGAGCGGCGGGCTCTCGAACATGCCTGCGCGGTCGTCGTTACCAGCGAAATGACCGCCCGCACTTTGACCGCGCAATATGGCGTACCCACCCAGCAAATCACCGTCGCAAAACCGGGTGTCGACTGGCCGGCCGAAATCCCGCACCCGCGCAATACCACCCCGCAACTGCTCACGGTCGGCACTGTGACCCCGCGCAAGGGTCATGACACTCTGGTCGACGCCCTGTCGATGACCGCGGATCTGAAATGGCGTTGCACAATCGCCGGCAGCCTGGAGCGTTCCCCAGAAACAACCGCGGCTATCCGCAAGCGCATCGCCGGCTATGGGCTGGACAGCCGCATCGCGCTCATCGGAGAAGTTCCCGACCCTGAGCCGCTCTATCGAACGTCCGATCTGTTCGTGCTGCCCAGCCGATATGAGGGATACGGCATGGCAATCGCCGAGGCGCTCGCTTTCGGCATTCCGGTGGTCGCAACCAGTGTCGGGGCGATACCCGAGGTCGTCCCCCCAGGGGCCGGCATCTTGGTCCCGGCAGACGACCCGACCGCGTTAGCCGGTGCCCTGCGGCAGCTTCTGGTCGATGAGCGACATCGCGAACGACTGACCCGGGGCGCCTTGGCTGCCGCACTCGGCCTCGCTGAGTGGCGGGACACAGCCGATTTGGTCGCCTCAGCTCTCGACGCCGTCCAGTAGAGCGTCTTGGCTACATGCTGGCGCTGCGACCGGCCTTTGAAGCTCACAGTCGAACAGAATATCCCGCCCCAGGTGATGGACCTGGGTGTGCGGCCTGAGCGCGCTATCCAGATGATCGATGGGGGGCAGGCTGATGCCGATCGGGCCGGAGCCGATGACCATCGGGGCTACGCAAAGATGCAGCCTGTTCAGCATGCCCGCCGCCAGAAAGCGCGACACGGTGGCCGCCCCGCCCTCGACCAGCAGCCGGCGCAGGCCCAGGGCGGATAGCGCGGCGATAATCGCCGCAGGATCCAGCCGACCGTCGCGCGGCGGCACCACAACAGGCGTCACCCAGGCCGGTCGGGGCCGATCGCACCCCTGCACGACGAATACCGGGCAGCCGTCGTCCGCCAGCATCCTGGCATCGGGCGGCAGGCGCCCGTTGGGATCGATGACGATTCGCGCCGGGTCCCGGCCATCGACACCGCGCACCGTCAGCCGTGGGTCGTCGGCAACCACCGTGCCGATTCCCACGATCACCGCATCGACCAGAGCGCGCAGCCGATGGAGATGGCGGATCGATTCCGGCCCGTTGATGTAATGGGACCGCCCGGTGGCCGTCGCCACCCGCCCATCGAGAGACTGGCCCAACTGCCCGATGACGAACGCGTCGCCCCCATGTCCGGTCGCGACCGGCGCATAGAGATTCCAGAAAGCCTGATGCGCCTCGGCATACACCGGACGGACGATGTCGCCTCCCGCGGCCAAGGCTAAAAGCTGCGGCCATACTAATGCCTCAACCGGTCTGTGAGTGCTGGAAATGACTGATCGCTCCAAGGCTCGGTTGTTGGATTTTGTCCGCCGCAACGTGGTAATTTGGCGAACCGGCATAATTTAGTTACACGAACACACCAATTAGAACATCGTTCGCCGAATATGCGTCGCTATGATCCTCAGAGTCGTCGATTGCAACAATTCTATGGGATCGGGCAGCGCCGTTTTCGCGGCGAGAGGCAAATGAAGTGACTACACCGTCCGTCGATTTCGCCGCACTGCTGGGAATGCAGGCCAACATCGCTTTCGATCGTGCCGCGGCCGAATTCCGCTCCGGCCGCCCGATTGTCATCGAGGCGCAGGGCGTCGCAACCATCGTCGCCGCCTTGGACGGCGTATCGCCCAACGTCTATTCGACCTTGCGCCAATTTCCTGGCGCCCGTTTGGTCCTGACGGCCAAGCGCGGCCAAGCCCTGGGATTTAGCGTCGACCATGCCGCCGGCTTCCCCTTGGCCGGGCTTGAGCGCGAAGCCGCCCAACGGCTTGCCACCACGCCCCATATCCAGGCGCCCGGCGAATGGAAGGCGGCGGACGAGGTTGCGACCGCCGCCCTGGATATCTGCAAATATGCCCTGTTGCTGCCCGCAATACTCAGCGCCCGGGTCGAAGCCGAATCGTCCCTACCGCCGGACCTCTACCGTATCGCTCTAGACCGTCTGATCGTGCCTGCGCCTAACAGCGCCTATGAGCTGGAGATCGTCTCGGAAGCCGAAGTTCCGCTGGCCGGCAATATCCGTTCGCGTTTCATGGTGCTGCGCGGCGGTCCGGCGCCGCGCGACCAGGTCGCGGTGATTATCGGCACGCCCGACCCGACCAAGCCGGTTCCGGTGCGCGTGCATTCGGCCTGCCTGACCGGTGATCTGTTCGGATCTCTGCGGTGCGATTGCGGCGACCAGCTGCGCAGCGCCATCGCCTATCTGAACGCGGCCGGCGGCGGCGTTCTGCTCTATCTCGATCAGGAAGGTCGCGGCATCGGAATCGGCAACAAAATGCGCTCCTACGCCCTGCAGGACGAAGGCTTCGACACGATCGACGCCGATGGCGTTCTGGGCTTCGACAGCGACGAGCGGCGCTATGAATTCGCCGCGGCGATGCTGGCTAAGCTCGGCTATCGCCGGATCGTTCTACTGACCAACAACCCGGCCAAGATCGAGGCGCTGACCCGCGCCGGAATCGAGGTGACGGCGCGCGAGAGCCTGACCGGCTCGGTGACCGCCGAGAATCTCCATTACCTGCACACCAAGGCCAAGCGCGCCAACCATATGCTGGAAGAACTTCTGGATTTGGCCGAACCGGCGGCCAAAGCGGGAAAATAGCGCAGCGGGGTTTTCCGCTCCGACGATCACCCCACCCTTACATCATGCCCCCCCTTGATGGGAGGCTAGGTGGGGGTGAATGTCAGGCATAGGGTGGAAATGCGAAGTGCTTTCTACCGTGGCCGGCGACGCGCTGGCATTAGTGGATTGCGCAAGCGCTAATATCCTCGTGTGAAATGGGGTCAGAGACGAACTCTGAGAATCTTTTATTTGTTCCCAAATATGGAACATGATAGAAGAGAGCAATGCAGATCGTTGCCCTTCGTACTTTAAGACAATTTTGGGGCCTGCACGCTCAGGCGGAAATTCCTTCGCGAACCTGGTATGCCGATGTTTCGCATGCGGCTTGGAACAGCCCCCAAGACGTCAAAGATGAGTACGGTGCGACTGTTGATTTCGTCGGCGACAACAGGGCTATTTTTGATATTGGGGGCAATAAATATCGCCTCATTGTTCATGTCTCTTATCGTTACAAACGCGTGCTCGTGAAGTTTGTTGGAACACACAGCCAATATAATAAAATCCACCCGGAGACCGTATGATGCGCGATATTCGTCCTTTGAGAAATGAAGATGACTACGATGAGGCTCTTAACGACATCGCAGTTTATTTTGAGAATGAACCTGCACCTGGTTCCACTGAGGCGGATCGCTTCGACTTGCTGGCCTTGGTCATTGCCGACTATGAGGCGAAGCATTGGGCCATCGAAGCGCCCGACGCCCCCGACCTGTTACGCGGTCAGATGGAAAAAAAGGGTCTGAAGCAAACGGACCTTGCGGCGGTGCTGGGCTCAAAGTCGCGGGCTTCGGAAGTGATGAATCGCCATCGACACCTTACGCTTCAGCAAGCATGGAAACTTCACACCGCATGGCAGATTCCTACGGACGCACTGATCCGCCCCTATCCGCTGCGTCCAATCAAGCATCGCGAGCCCCGGCCGCTATCGAAGGAGACGGCTTAAATCATGTCCCTCCCCCTCGATTGGGAAGGCGAGGTTGGGGTGAATGTTAGGCATAGAGTGGAAATGCGGAGTGCTTTTCACCGTTATCCTAATTCACATCCCTGGCCCCAACGGGGCGAGGGCTAAATGCGTTCACGCGATCACCCCGCGGGTTTGTGTGGATTTTCTCCCAAACCACACCAGATTATGAGATAGTATTTGGCGAATAGGAGCTTTCATGGCTGACCCAGCGCCCATTTTTGACCGGATCGACGAGGAAGCCGAGGGCCGCGCGATCGCGAAGGCCCGGGCTGAAATCGCCGCTGGTAAAGGCATTGCGCATGATGAGGTCATGACTTGGCTTCGATCATGGGGAACGCCGAATGAGTTGCCCGCTCCTAAGCCCGGCCCACGTTAACGACGGTTATCTGGTCGCCTTCATCAATCGACGATCTTCTCGCTATCCGCGGATACATCGACCAATTCAATCCCAAATCGGCCCGCGAGTTTGAAATCAGTCTTATTTTTTGGGGACTCTTTGTCGTTATCGCAGTTATAAATTTTGCTCAAAAACTGAGTAGCAATCGCAGCACCTAGATGCACTGAAGGCGTGCCGCAGTTCTGTGACACACCACTGCACTCCGCATCCGAGAAGTTCGTCGTGGCGCCCTAGCCGCACTCAGCCGACCTTACGCCGCCGGGGCCAGCCGGTAGTGGCTGACACCCCATTCGGTGCCGCCGTTGTTGCCGAACAGGCCTGCGGTCGCCAGGAAGAACAGGCGCCAACGGCGGCGCCAAAGCGACCAGTCCGCGCCATAGACGCGTTTCAGGATCACCTCGATCTCGGCGGCGTTGCGGTCGTAATTGGCCAGCCAGTCCAGCGCCGTGCGTTCGTAATTCACCCCGTTCCATGACCATTCCGCCTCGACTGTGAACACGCTGTCGAAACGGCGGATCAATCCGTGGCTGGGCATGATGCCGCCGGTGAAGAAATGCTGCGCTATCCAGTCGGTCTTGTTCTGCCGGTCGAACCGATAGGGCGCGTTTTTATGGCTGAAAACATGCAGGAACAGCCGCCCGTTGGGCTTCATCGCCTTGCGCACCCGGTCCAGCAGGGGCTTCCAGTTCGCCATATGCTCGAACATCTCGACCGAAACCACCCGCTCATAGGTGGCTGGCGGGGTGAAATCATTCATGTCAGAGGTGATGATTTTAAGGTTTTTAAAGCCGCGCTTTGCCGCCTCGCCCTCGATATAGCTGCGCTGGCCGTGCGAATTGGACACACCGGTGATCTTTGAATTCGGATAATGCTCGGCCATCCACAGCGACAGCGAACCCCAGCCGCAGCCCAGCTCCAAAATCTCCTGACCGTCGACCAGATCGGCGTGGAGGCAGGTATCGGTGAGCGCGCGTTCCTCCGCCGTCGCCAAGGTCACGGTGGGCGACCAATAGAGGCATGAGGAATATTTCCGCCGCGGCCCCAAGATCAGCGCGAAGAACTCCGGCGGCACTTCGTAATGCTGCTCATTGGCGAGGTCGGTAAATTCCGCCACCGGGCGTTCCAACATTTCGGTGACGAAGGCTGCCTCGAGATTTTCATCGTAATTGGTGAGCGACCGCCGGGTGCGGTCGCACAGAAATGTGATGCCCGCCGCCGTCACGGCGTCGGGCAGCGGAAGACGTTCGAATGCGTTGATCGCAGAGGTCAGCATACTCATGGATGGGCCGTTTTTGCTGGGGTGACATCACGCCGCCGGGGCGGCAAGGGAAAGAAAGCGGAGGTACTCGCCTGATAGGCACGGAAGGCGTCGCCGCGCGATATCACCATCAGCGTCTCCAGCGGCGGAATACCCGACACATAGACCAGCAGCCAATACATGAAAATCGGCGCGATGAGCGCCAGCCAACCCCACAGATAGGCGCCGCTGAAATCGACTGCCATGACCGCGAAGGCGAACCATACCGCCCATTCGAAGAAATAATTCGGGTGGCGCGACCAGCCCCATAATCCGACATCGCAGACGCCCCCCATATTGGCGGGAACCGACTTGAACCGGGCAAGCTGAGCATCGGCGACACCCTCGCCGATGACGGCGATCGCCAATATCAGCACCCCCAACCAGTCGGTCGGCCTGATGGCCTCGGCGGGGTTGCGCACCGCCAGCAGAATCGAGAGTGCCAGCAGAAAGGCGGCCAGCGCCTGGATCTGCAGAAACCAGAAAATCCGCCGCTGAAAATCGGCGCCCCAATCCTTGCGGAAGCCGGCATAACGCACATCCTCGGCATGGGTGGAGACGCGCACGCCCAAGTGCAGGCCGAGGCGCAGCGACCAGAAGGCGACCATCGCGGCAATCAGCAACTGCCGGTCCGTCAGACCCTCAGTCCCGGGAATCGGGGCAAGAGCAACTGCGACCCCGACGATGCCGAGCCCGAAGGTCCAGAACACATCGACCCAACCGGCATTGCCGACCCGCCGCTGAAACGCCCAGGCGAGCGTCATCACGACGGAAAGGCTGACTGCGGCGATAAGGATGATGATGGTCATCGAAAAGGATGTCCTTTGAGCAGCGCATTCATGCCGTGACGATCCGCTACCTTGTTTGTCTCGTCTGTCCATACGACAGTCGCAAGGGTTCGGATCAAGAACAATCCAGACTATAGACCACGCCGTATAAGCCTCTGACCAGTAGTGCGTCGACGCTACCGGTTTTTTTCCGGAGCACGAGAAGATTGCAAGAATGTTGACGGGAACACTGCAGTCCGGCCCTTCCCCGCGGCTCAATATCGCCGTGGTCGGCAGCGGCATTTCCGGCATGTCCGCGGCCTGGCTTCTCAGCCAGGGCCACGATGTGACTGTCTATGAGATCGAACCGCGCCTTGGCGGCCACACCAACACCGTCGAGGCGCCGGGCGCCGGCGGACGTGGCGTCACCCCGGTCGACACCGGCTTCATCGTCTATAACGACGTCAACTATCCCAATCTGGTCGCCCTGTTCGATTACCTGAAGGTACCAACAAAACCGTCGGACATGTCCTTCGCAGTTTCGATCGACAATGGCGCTTTGGAATATGGCACGACCACCATCGGGCAGCTTCTGGCCCAATGGCGCAATCTGATCCGGCCCCGTTTCTGGTCGATGCTGCGCGATCTATTGCGATTCTACCGCGAGGCGCCGGGCTTTACGGATGTCGGCGACGAGGTCATGAGCCTGGGCGCCTATCTCGATCGCGGCAAATACGGCCGGCCGTTTCAGGAGGACCATCTGCTGCCCATGGCGGCGGCAATCTGGTCAACACCCTCAGGCCAGGTTCGCGACTATCCGGCCGCGGCGATGATCCGGTTTTGCGACAATCACGGTTTGATGAAGGTCACGAACCGCCCGCAATGGCGCACCGTCGACGGCGGAAGCCGGGAATATGTCTCCCGCCTGACCGCAGCCTATGCCGATCGGGTCCGGCTGGGCCGCGGCGTCACCCGCATCGCCCGCAATCCGAACGGCGTTGCCGTCACGGATGCATCGGGGCAAACCGCCCAATTCGACCATGTCGTCATCGCCGCCCATGCCGATCAGGCCTATGCCATGCTGTCTGACCCCAGCCCTGCGGAAAGCGCGCTGCTCAGTGTGTTTCAGTTCACGCGAAACGAGACCATACTGCACAGCGACGAAAGCCTGATGCCCAAGCGGAAGTCGATCTGGTCGAGCTGGAACTATCTTGCACAAAGCACCGACACCGAAACCGCGCTTTGCGTGACATATTGGATGAATCATCTCCAATCCATCCCGAAGGATAATCCGCTGTTCGTAACGCTGAACCCGATCAAGCCGCCGCGTCCCGGCAGCGTCATCCGGACCGAACTTTACGAACATCCGGTCTTCGACGAGGCCGCGATCCGCGCCCAGCGCAAGCTTTGGCAACTGCAGGGTCAGCGCAATACCTGGTTCTGCGGTGCCTATTTCGGCTCGGGCTTTCATGAGGACGGGCTGCAGGCGGGCCTCGCGGTCGCCGAGGCGCTGGGCGGCGTCCGCCGCCCCTGGAATGTGCCCAATGAATCCGGGCGCATCCATCTGGCGCCGGCCGGTGCAGCCCCGCGTGAGGCGGCATGACCGGGTCGGCCATCTATTGCGGAACAGTCGCCCATAAGCGGCTGCGGCCCAAGGTTCATGCCCTGAAATATCGCGCCTTCTGGATGCTGTTCGATTTGGATGAGTTGCCCGCGCTCAGCCGGTCGCGGAAATTATTCTCCTATAATCGCTTCGGCCTGTTCAGTTTTTACGACCGCGACCACGGCGACGAGTCGGCAACGCCGCTGCGCGGCCAGATAGAGGCCCATCTCGCCCAGGCCGGGATCGCCTTCGACGGCGGCCCGATAGGGCTGCTCTGCATGCCCAGAATCCTGGGTTACGTCTTCAACCCGATCAATGTCTATTTCTGCCACCGCCGCGACGGATCTGTGGCGGCAATGCTCTATGAGGTGAACAACACCTTCGGTCAGCGCCATTCCTATCTGATCCCGGTCGAACCCGGCGCAGGGCGCACGATCAGCCAAAGCTGCGTCAAGCGGCTCTATGTCTCCCCCTTCAACGACATGGATATGTCATACGCCTTCAAAGTGCAGCCGCCGGCGGCTTCCGTCGCGGTCGCGGTCGATGTGCTCGACGCCGAAGGCCTGATGATCACCACCTCGCTCAGCGGCAAGCGGCGTGAATTTACCGACGCCGAGATGGCCGGCACATTTGCGCGCTATCCGCTGCTCACCCTAAAAGTCATTGCGGGTATTCATTGGGAGGCCTTGCAGCTATGGCTGAAGGGCATGAAGATAACCCAGCGTCCGCCGCGCCCCGATCACCCGGTCACCATCGGCTCGGCGGCAGACACGAAATAAGCCGGAAACCGGGGCGCCGATTGCGCCTTTAGGGAGAGTTCACGTCATGCCGCAACTTCGATCCAGAACCACGACCCACGGCCGCAATCAGGCCGGCGCCCGCGGCCTGTGGCGCGCCACCGGCATGAAGGACGAGGATTTCGGCAAGCCGATCGTCGCCGTCGCCAATAGCTTTACCCAGTTCGTCCCGGGCCATGTCCATCTGAAAGACATGGGACAGCTGGTGGCGCGCGAAATCGAGGCTGCTGGCGGCGTCGCCAAGGAATTCAACACGATCGCGGTCGATGACGGAATCGCGATGGGCCATGACGGAATGCTCTACAGCCTGCCGTCGCGCGAAATCATCGCGGATTCCATCGAATATATGGTCAATGCCCATTGCGCCGACGCGCTGGTCTGCATCTCCAATTGCGACAAGATCACCCCCGGCATGCTGATGGCGTCCTTGCGCCTGAATATCCCGGTCGTCTTCGTCTCCGGCGGCCCGATGGAGGCCGGCAAGGTTGTGATGAAGGGGAAGAAGGTCGCAGTCGACGTCGTCGACGCGATGGTGGTCGCCGCCGACCAGCATTACAGCGATGCCGAGGTCAAGGCTGTGGAACGCTCCGCCTGCCCGACCTGTGGGTCGTGTTCGGGCATGTTCACCGCCAATTCGATGAACTGCCTGACCGAGGCGCTCGGCCTGTCGTTGCCGGGCAACGGCACGGTCGTCGCCACCCACGCCGACCGCAAGAAGCTGTTCGTCGAGGCCGGCCATCTGATCGTCGACCTCGCCCAGCGCTATTACGAGCAGAACGACGAGAGCGTGTTGCCGCGCGCGATCGCCGGCTTCAAGGCGTTCGAGAACGCGATGAGCCTCGACATCGCCATGGGCGGCTCGACCAACACCGTGCTGCATCTGCTTGCCGCCGCCTACGAGGCGGAGCTCGATTTCACCATGGTCGACATCGACCGCCTGTCGCGGCGCGTGCCGGTGCTGTGCAAGGTCGCGCCGTCGGTGCCCGACATCCATGTC
>PLTD01000196.1 GCA_003165335.1 Rhodospirillales bacterium
TGGCGCTGACCAAGCTCGATGTGCTCGACGGGCTGAAGGAAATCCAGGTCTGCGTCGGCTATAGACTGAACGGCAAGCGGATCGACTATCTGCCCTCAGGCGAAGAGGCGCAGGCACAGGTCGAGCCGATCTATGAGACGCTGGAAGGCTGGAGCGAAAGCACCCGAGGCGCACGATCCTGGGCGCAGCTGCCGGCTACTGCGGTCAAATATGTCCGCCGCATCGAGGAATTGGTCGAACGGCCGGTTACCCTTCTGTCGACCAGCCCCGAGCGCGACGACACCGTCCTGATGAGCGACCCGTTCGAAGCACGCTAGAGCAGATCGGCCTCAGAGGAGGTTTGACCATGGAGCGCGAACTTCGGATTCTTCTCGACGAGCGAGCGATCACGGCCGTGATGAACGACTATTGTCAGTCGATGGACGAGGCTCAGCACGACCGCTGGCTCGGCTGTTTCACCGACGATGCGCTTTATGAGGTGCGGCTGCCGAACGGCACCGCCTATGCCCGCTTGGAGGGCAGGGATGATTTCGTCCGTTTCATCGCCGACTATCCGGTTTTGGCCGGGCATCGGCATGTCTATGTGACACCGGTATTCAACGTCGACCCCGACGCCAGAGTGGCGGACGTCTCATGCTACTGGTTCGTGCTTGCGGGCGGCGAGGGGAAGGCCGGCATCGGTTCGATGGGCACGGCGCGCGACCGCTTCGTCTATAGCGATGGGCGGTGGCGGATAAAGGAGCGTCGCATTACTGTCGAAGGTATGGCTTGACATAAAAAAGGCGCCGGATCGGTCGATCCGGCGCCTTTGTTATAATTGTTGTGCTTACCTGTTAATCCAGATGCTGCTGAACCGCCGCATTCTTGATCGACTTCTGCAGCTTTTCGAATGCCCGGACCTCGATCTGGCGAACCCGCTCACGGCTGATGCCATATTCCTGGCTCAGGTCCTCTAACGTGATCGGATCGTCCTGCAGACGGCGGGCCGTCAGAATGCGACGCTCGCGGTCGTTCAGAGTGGTCATGGCATCCGTCAGCAGGGCCTTCCGCTTCCCGAACTCTTCGCTTTCAGCCAAGCGGATTTCCTGGTTGTCGCTGTCGTCGACCAGCCAGTCCTGCCACTCGCCGTCGCCGTCCTGGCGGAGCGGCGCATTGAGCGAATGGTCAGGGCTCGCCAGACGACGGTTCATGCTGATGACGTCTGCCTCCGGCACGTCGAGGGTGGTCGCGATCTTGTTGACCTGCTCGGGCGACAGATCGCCCTCCTCGATCGCGCGCATCTGGCCCTTGAGCTTGCGCAGATTGAAGAACAGCTTTTTCTGNNTCGAACCGCTTGACCGCCTGCATCATGCCGACATTGCCTTCCGAGATCAGTTCGGAAAGCGGCAACCCATAGCCGCGATAGCCCATGGCGATTTTAGCGACGAGCCGCAGATGGCTGGTCACAAGCTTATGGGCGGCGTCGATGTCGCCGTGCTCGCGCCAGCTTTTGCCGAGCATATATTCCTCTTCAGGTGCCAGCATCGGAAAACGCCGAATTTCCTGGAGGTACCGGGAGAGATTGCTTTCTGAACTGATGACCGGAATGGTCGGAGATGCTGCCATTGTAATGCCTCGGTTGGCCCTATTGCTCGGGCCCACAAGCGCGCCCCTGGTTACGTAATGCGGGGGGCGCCCCTATTGTTCACGACAAATCTGCGATTAATGCGGCCATGTCACTTGGAACGTTGGAACTGTAACACATTTCCATCTTCGTTAGCGGATGCAAAAAGGTTACCTGGGTTGCATGGAGTGCCTGCCTGGAAAATGATTTCGCCGAAACCGGCGCATCCTTCGGCAGGCGCTTCAGCCCATAGGCCGGGTCGCCGATCAGCGGGTGGCCGATATGCGCCATATGAACGCGAATCTGATGTGTGCGGCCGGTTTCAAGACGGCATTCGACCAGCGACGCCGACTTGAAGAGCTGTAAAAGGCGATAATGCGTCACTGCCGGTCTTCCGCCATGCGGAACCAGCGCCATACGCTTCCTGTCGTTGGGACTTCGCCCAATATTTCCCTCGATCCTGCCGGTGGCTGACATGGGTCGTCCCCACACCACTGCATTATAGATGCGTTTGAGGGAGCGAGATTGCAACTGGTCGGACAGCGCGGCATGTGCCCGATCCGTTTTTGCCACAACCATCAGTCCGCTCGTCTCCTTATCCAGACGGTGGACGATGCCCGGGCGCCTGACTCCGCCGATGCCCGATAGTTGATCCCCGCAATGCGCCAACAGCGCATTAACCAATGTGCGGTCAGGGTTGCCTGCACCCGGGTGCACGACTAGCCCAGCCGGTTTGTCGATCACCAGCATCTCATCGTCTTCGAACACGATATTCAGCGGGATATATTGCGCCTGAGGGATCGCGTCGATCGGTGGAGGGATAGCGATAACGATCCGTTGACCGGGCTTGGCGCGTGCCGATGCGTCAGCAATGGGAAAACCGTCCCGCGTGACCCGTCCTTCAGCAAGCATCGCTTGGACGCGAACCCGAGACAGGTCGGGGATCGCGGCAGCCAGTGCGCGATCGAGACGCTGCCCCTGGGCGGTGTCGTCCAGAACGATCTCAATGCGCCGGCCTGGGTCAGAACTTGCCGGTGTTTCGTCATCCAGTTCGATGTCGTCTGAGATATCGGCGTCGCTCACCACACCCGGCACGCCTTGGCGCGGACCATCGGTGCATCTGCCTTGCAGGCGAATGCGGTTCGAAATTCCGGCATATCGGATAAGACCCCATTCACGCGGAACTGAGGTGGTGAATGCGGGTCGGTCGCGGTCCGCAGCCTAGTCGCTTCCGGTCGTGTGGTGCCGCACCATGATTGCGCATAGGCGATGAAATAACGCTGAGACGATGTAAGGCCCCCGATGTCAGGTGCGGGATTCTTCGCCAGGATATTTATCAGAGCAAGATAACCCAGCCTGACACCCCCCAGATCGGCGATGTTTTCACCCAAGGTCAGCTTGCCGTTGACGTGCATCTTGTCGACCGCGACATAACCCGAATACTGGTCGACGACGCATTGGGCGCGACGCTTGAAATTGGCAGCGTCCTGCTTGGTCCACCAGTCAACCAGGTTACCATGCCCGTCATATTGGCGGCCTTCGTCGTCGAAGCC
>PLTD01000133.1 GCA_003165335.1 Rhodospirillales bacterium
CCAAGTACTTCGCCATCATCCCCGCAATGTTCATCGTCGCCTTGCCCGGGCTTTCGGCGCTGAATGTCATGGGGCTGGCGACGCCGCATACCGCGGTCCTTTCGGCGCTGATCTTCAACGCACTGATCATTCCTGCGCTGATTCCCCTCGCGCTACGCGGTGTCCGCTTCAGGCCGAAGGGCGCCGAGGCCACGTTCTACCGGAATCTGATTGTTTACGGCCTCGGGGGGCTGATCGCGCCGTTCATCGGCATCAAACTGATCGACCTTTCCCTATCCGTGCTGATGGGAGGAGGCTGACATGCCCGGAATGCTGATGAGCGCGTTGCGCGCGTCCCTGGCGACGGTCCTCCTGTGCGGCCTGCTCTACCCGCTGGCCGTCAATGGCCTGGCTCAAATCCTGCTGCCTTACCAGGCGAACGGCAGCCTGGAGAGGGACGCGGACGGCGCCGTGATCGGTTCACGCTTGATCGGTCAGCAATGGGGGGGGCAGGAATGGTTCCACGGGCGGCCTTCGGCGACCACTGCCGCCGACCCCAACGACGCCAGCAAGACGGTGCCCGCGCCCTATAACGCGGCAAGCTCGACCGGCTCCAACCTGGGCCCGACCAGCCAGGCCCTGATGGATCGTCTGATGGCCGATCGCAAGACCCTGGAGGTTGCGCAGCCGGAGTTGACGGGTAAGCTCCTTCCCGCAGACATGCTGACAACATCCGCCTCCGGCCTCGACCCTGACATCAGTCTGGCTGACGCTTTTCTGCAAGCGGCACGCGTCGCGCATGCGCGACGCGTGCCGGCTGAGTTAATTGTCGCTTTGGTCAAGAATAACGTAGCCGGCCGCGCTCTGGGCATCTTCGGCGAACCACGTGTCAACGTCTTAGCGTTGAACTTGGCACTGCGGCGAGTCTATCCGAAGACCTTCGGGGCGCCCCGCGAAGGAAACTGAGACGCCCGCTTGGCTGGCTTCGTTTAAGCGAAGCGCCACGGCATCACGTTCGGTTAGTGCGATACAAGCACCGGGATTTTTGACGACAAAAGAATCGATTGTGTGACGCTGCCGAAGATGAATTCCGCCCACATTGAGTGCGAGTAGCCTCCCATCACCAATAGATCATACTTCCCTTGCTCGATCTGCTCTTGAAGAGTCAGGTGTTCTTTGGCCTCCCTCACTTTAACGACAGTCGTTCCGACTTCGATACCGTGATTGGCTAGATGGGCTGACAGGCTCTTCGCATCGTCCTCGTTGTTCTCGGCGGACGGGCTGATCATGGTCACGATCTGAATCGACCGCGACAAGTGCAGAATTGGCAATGCGTCGTGAACCGCCCTGACCGCCTCGCGACTCCCGTCCCACGCAATGACAATTTTCTCGAACGCAGTCGGCTGCACGTTGGCGGGGACGATCAGAACCGGACGCCCGCATTGAAGAACCACCGGGTGCGCTATCGGCAATAGATGATTCTCAGGCGGCCCCTGCCGCTCATACTGGCCAAGGATGACGAGGTCGGAATACCGAGCCTGGCTGCTGATGCCCTGAGCAATATCTCCGGTCGCCTCGAACCAGCTTGCGCCAGGCAAACGCTGCATAGCCTCTTCGCTGAATAACGCTGCCGCCGTGCGGGCGTCCAATGCCAACTTCGAGGAGATCGAGGCAGCAGTCTTAGGGACCTGACTCGGCTTGAACAGGTGCGGTACCTCAACCGGCGGCGTTACGTGAAGGCCGCTGAGCCGAGCGCCCATGCATATCGCAAGATCGACGGCGAATTGCACTCTTCGGCGCCCGGCTTCGCTTCCGTCCACATGCACCATTAGGTCGCGATACACGTTAAATCTCCTAACCACTCTGCCATGTGGCGTGGGACCGAGAGTCCAGCGGCGCTCATGACGCAAACTATGATAGCAGGAACGGCGTCAAACAGATGCCATAGTCGTTGGTTCCTCGGGCAGCGCTGAGTTCGAAACTCGTGGCGTCGGCCCCCGCGTGCCCATCGCCATGCGAGCCGGTCTCGCTTACTGAAAACCGAACCGTAGGGTGGCCTCACGAAGCCGCCAGCGCCCGCCGCAGCCGCGTGATCGCGTCGGACAGGCCGCGGACGGTCATAACCCGGCCGATGGCGTCGTAGTGCTGGGAGAGCACGCGCGCGTTCTCGTAGACCGTGCCCAGCAGCCCCTGTTTCGCATAAGGCACCACCAACTGGTCGTCTATCATCGACCCTTCGAAGAACGCGATAATCGTCTCGCGCAGCGCGGCCACGTCCTCGGGTCGCGTCGCCGACAGCAGGATCGCGTCGGGATGCTTGGCGCGTAGCGCAGCGCGGCCCGACTCGCTTACCCGGTCGACTTTGTTGAGAACCACGCGTGAGGGAACGACGTTCGCACCGATCTCGCGCAGCACGTCGCGCGTCACCGCAAGCTGCGATTCATAGGTCGGATCCGAGGCGTCGACCACATAGAGCAGCAAGGAGGCCTCGAGCGCCTCCGCCAGCGTGGAACGGAACGAGGCTACCAGGTCGTGCGGCAATTTCTTGATGAAGCCGACCGTATCGGCGACCAGTACGCGTGGGCTCGCTTCGGGCTGCAAGGATCGCACCGTCGTGTCGAGAGTCGCGAAGAGCTGATTCGCGACCAGCACCTCGCTACCTGTGAGCGCGCGCATGAGTGACGATTTGCCTGCATTGGTGTACCCGACCAGCGCAACGCGCAACTGGTCGCGCCGCGCGGAACGACGTTGGTCGCTTTCCTTCTGGATGGCCTCCAACTGGTCCTTCAACTCCGCCAGCCGATCGCGGATCGCGCGCCGTTCGAGATCGAGGTCGGATTCACCCGCGCCGGCGCCCTGGTGCCGACCGCCGCCAGACGATGACTCCCGAAGGCGCGGCGCTATATATTTCAGCCGCGCGATTTCGACCTGGAGCTTAGCCTCGCGGCTATGCGCATGACGGTGGAAAATCTCCATGATCACGCCGGTCCGGTCGAGCACCTTTGCGCCGGTCGCGTGTTCGAGGTTACGTATCTGGCTCGGCGATATCTCGTGGTCGACGATCACGAATTCCGGCTTCGGTGTCGCCCCGGCTTCAGGTTCGAGCGCAAGCGGGGGCGAAGTCGTCGTGTCGGCGACCTCGAAGCGCTCGCGGGCCTTCGACTTGTGCGCGGGTGCCATCGACGCGACAACGCCGGTTCCACCGGTGATCGCCGCCAGTTCCTCAAGCCGCCCCTTGCCGAGGATGGTCGCGCCGCCGACCCCGTCGCGCTTCTGCGACAGCGTGCCGACGACCTCGTATCCCAGCGTCTTCACGAGATGGCCGAGCTCTTCGAGGCTGGCGGCATGGGCGACATCATCCACGTTCGGAAGCTGAAGACCGACGAGGATCGCGCGCGGAATAGGCGGTTTGGTATCCATGATGGATGCAATCACACGGTTTTGCGCCGGAGCGCCAGCGGCATGATCACACGAAGGCGATCAGCGACTATTAGAACGGGTCTGCGCTACTTCCGCGGCGTCCTGCCGCATCCGCTGGCGTCTGACGGATCGGGCGAGTGCCTCCCCTTCGAACACCGTGTCCTCTTCGCCGCCGATCAGCTTGATGATGCAGAGCGCCTCTCCCCCCAACTCAGTCAGCTGGACGCAGAACTTCAGTGCGGCGTCCAATGCCGGGAAAGACTTCTCATATTCGATGGCGCTCGCAGGAGGAGCGGCTTTGGTTTTCGTGTAGTTCAGAACAAACGATATTTTGGCCACGATAGCTCTCGATTTGCCGGGCACAGTCCCGGCGTTGGACATGCTTGGGTTAAGCGACGATCACGGAGGCCGGTCGGTGTCGACTTGTCCGGGATCCATCCGGGCGCGAATTTCGGGGCCCGATCCTGTCGGGGTAGCGATGAAATCGAATCAGAGTGATCGTCATGGGCGTACATCCCCGCGCCCCGCAGCACCGCCTTCCAATCGCCGCGTTCGACGAGATGGTCAATCGGGCCATCGGATTCGCGGCGGCCTTTTCAATTTCAGTGCTTTCCCTTTCGATGCACATTGTGCGTGACCGTGAGGTACCGAGTTCGGATGGTTCATGGGCATCGTCACTGTTATTGCGGGTACCGACGAATCTGAAGAGGGTTGGGACGTTTGGGGCAGATATCCCGAACATCTTCTCGAATAGGCGTCGACCTAAATGCGACGTCGGACTGTGTGTGGATTCGTTCGAACCCGACACCATGGTCATTGCCATTAACTCAATAGAGGTTGTAGAGGTTGTCCGGACGTGATGAAAAGTGCAGGTTTTTATGCTGCAGATTTAAGCTAATCATCAGGACATAAAAAATCTATTCTAGATTACGAGATTATATATAAAATATACATAAAGGCATGTGATCAGAGGTTCACTTATTTTGTACCTATTCTTAGAAGTGTTATGAAATGCGCTGACGTGCGCGAGCCAATCTTTTCGAACTTCGACGCAGTCTTGCTTGCGGCAGGCGTGACACATGCCTCGGACTGGCTTTCTTTTCGCCGACAAGATCTGCAAAGGAATTTTTGTGGAAATCAAAGACTATGGCGCGGCGATCGCTTGCCCATATTGCGGGTCGAAGCACCACATCAACCTGCGGCGCGGTCGGTGGCGGCGGGGGGCCTGCTACCGTGTTCGCGAGATGCGTGATCCCCCCGGCGAGAGGGGTTTGGGCCGCCCTTGAAGGGCTTTAATCAATCGAAATTCAAAGGCTAGCGCCGTAGCGAGCGCCGGCAATGCCAGCGCGTCAACAGGAGAACTCATGTCCCGCAGAGTTACCGCGAGCGCCAAGCAAATGAACGCCCCCAGACCCCACAGGATAGGGTGAAATGTGTTGTTCATGAATTTCTCATCATATTTGATAGATGAGAATTTCTATATAAAAAATCCATCGCAGATATCGGCTTAAGATATAAATATGACCTAAAGAGTGTTCGATTGTGGCTTATCCCGTTGTCCCA
>PLTD01000224.1 GCA_003165335.1 Rhodospirillales bacterium
AGAACCGCCGCGTCCAGATCGTCTACGACGGCGGACCGACTTCCTAAAGACCACTCTTGCGCCGCTCGATAGTCGCGGATGGTCGGTCCGCGACTATCACCTGGAACCAAGTTGAATTGGAGAAGCTGCGTTGAAAGTTGCTTACGTCGGTCTCGGCAGCATGGGGGCGCCGCAGGCGCGCCTGATCGCTCGTAGCGGACTGGAGCTTGCCGTCTATGACCCATACCCTCCAGCCCTCAAGGCATTTGAAGGGTTGGCCAGGATTGCCGGCTCGGCGGCAGACGCTGCGCGCGACGCGGAAATTGCCTGTGTCTGCGTGCGCGACGACCAGCAGGTCCAAGCGGTCGTTTTGGGCGAAAACGGTTTGGCGAGCGGACTTTCCCCCGGATCCTTGCTGCTTATTCACAGCACGATCAAGATCGAGACACTGCATAAGTTGAACAGCGAACTTGCGCCGCGGCGGATCGCTCTTGTCGATGCACCGGTGTCCAGGACGCGGCGGACGGACGATGAACCGTTCGTTTTCACGATGATGGGCGGCGCCGCGGCGGACGTGGAGCGCGCCCGCGCCGTCGTCAGCACCTTTTCGACGGGATCGGATCATATCGGGCCTCTCGGGGCGGGAATGGCGACGAAGATCGCCAACAACATGATAGCCTGGGTGCAGATCGTCGTCGGGACACAAGCAACCAACCTCGCCGCCCTACATGCTGTGCCTTACGAGAAGCTGCATGCTGTCCTTAAGTCCAACGGGAATCTAACGCCCACAATGGGAGCTATGCTCGACGGCAAGCAAAAGGTGCGGCCCGGCGAGAATCCGACTTATGACGAGTTCGTCGCCAGCCAGGCGGGAATTGGTGAAAAGGATCTCTCGCTCGCGATCGACTGTGGCGCTTCGGTGGGGCTGGACATGGAAATGGTTGTGGAAGCACAGAAGCTTGTCCGTACTGCGATGACCCAGCCGTTGGCTCAAATATCGGGTGTAAGGTCGGCATGACCGAATGAATCACCAGACTGGCGATAGGCGGCGACGCGTCGTTCATTGCGGAACTGGCTTAGCCGGCTGTGAGGCCCTCGGAGCCATTATAGACAATCCATCGTTCGAACTGGTTGGACTGCTGATCGCCCGGTCTGCGAATGTCGGCCGGGATGCTGGCGGGTTTGTAGGCCGCTCATCGACAGGGATCATCGCCACAAACAGACTGGACGATGTTGCCGCCATCGATGCCGATATCGTCTGCTACATGCTCGTCGTTCCGAATATCGACGACATCTGCCGACTGCTGGCTTCGGGCAAAAACGTCGTCACAACCGGTGGGCTGATTTTTCCCGCATGGAAGGCCACCGAGACGCGATCGCGCTTGGAGGTGGCCTGTCACCAAGGAAACAGTTCATTCTATGCGACCGGCATCAATCCGGGCTGGGTCGATGAGGTCCTGCCGCTTGTAATGTCGAGCCTCTGCCGGGACATCGAGCAGATTGAAATTCGTGAATATGCCGATTGCGCGAAATATCCCGCCCCAGGCTTGATCTTCGATGTGATGGGGTTCGGTCACACGCCTGAGGCGATTGCGGCGGGTGTGCTGCCGGACATGCAGGTTATGAGCGATTTCTTCGCCCAAGCGGTCGCGGCGCTCGGCCATGGGCTGGGCTGGGCGCTGGACGATATTGTCCAGACCCGGGAATTCGTCACGGCGCCACACGATATCGTCTTGCCCGCCGGCATCGTAAAGGCCGGCACGGTGGCCGGTCAGCATTGGCGTTGGGTGGGCTCTGTGAGCGGCGTTACCAGGATCGTGCAGGAAACATTCTGGGTTGTGGCCTTCGACCTCGGCCCCGGTTGGCCAGAAACCGGCCCTTCGCGCAACGATACGCAGTGGCAAGTGACGATCGAGGGTACACCGTCGCTTCGCTGCATCTTCGAACCGCGCGCCAGTTTCAAGCCTGATGCCGACGCGGGCGCCTTCAACCCGTCCGCAGTCGCCACGGCGATGGCCGCGGTCAATAGTCTTTCATCCGTTTGCGACGCACCGGCGGGGTTGCTCACATCTATCGATCTTAAGCTACCACGTTTGCGAAGAACCTAGATTTATCAACCCCTTTGTAAATGACGCCTGAAATATTCTCATTCGGGAAGGATCCTCCATGAGCCTCGTTAGCGACGACAGAATTCCCTCGCTGGAAGGGCGAGTTGCGCTTGTCACCGGCGCTAGCCGCGGTATCGGCCGCGCCATCGCGCAGCGTCTTGCATCCGCCGGCGCGACCGTGGTCCTGAGCGCACGCAGCCTCGGCAAAGTGCATGGCAGCGAACGGCACGGCGCGACAGTCGCTTTGCCCGGAACGCTCGAAGAGACCGCCGCCCTTATCGAACAATCCGGCGGCCGTGCCCACCTCGTCGCCTGCGACATCGAAAATGCCGCCGAGCGTGCGGCGTTGGTTGGTAAGGCCCTGTCGGTGGCTGGGCGTCTCGACATTCTCGTCAATAATGCCGGCTTCGCGGATTACTCACCCGTTGAGACCATGCCGATGGCGGTCTATCAGCGGACGATAGAGCATTACCTGACGACGCCGTTTGTTCTCTGCCAAGCTGCGATCCCGGCGATGAAAGCGCAAGGTCAGGGTTGGATCGTCAATCTCGGTTCCGCCAGCGCGCAGAAACCGATCCGTCCATATATGGAAGCCGACGTGAAGGGCGGGATGACGATATACGCATCGGTGAAGGCCGCGCTCGCCCGTTTCACGCAGGGTCTGGCCGCGGAGCTTCTCGAAAGCAACATCGCCGTCAACCTGCTGGCCCCCTCCGGCGCCATCCGCACGCCCGGCGCCGACGCCTACATCCCCGACTGGTTCCAGGGAGAGCCGATCGAATATATCGCTGCAGTCGCTCTGGACCTGGTGCACGAGCCGGCTACTGCCAGAACGGGTCTCGTTACACACAGTCTCCATTATTGCGAGCACCATGCATTGCCGGTCACCAGCTTGGATGGAACGACTCGGCTGCCGCCTCCGCCCAAGCAGTCCTGGAGCCACCCAGACATCGTTCCGTCCGGTTTTTGAGAGGAGACACGAAATGCGTCGTCTAGAGGGTAAAATTATCGCGATCGCCGGGGGCGCCGGAGGGATCGGCAGCGAAACCTCGCGCAGATTGGCCTCTGAAGGGGCCTCGGTCGTCGTCGGCGACGTCGACTTGGCGTCAGCCGAGGCGGTGGCTGCCGAGATCGAAACGGCGGGCGGCCGGGCAATCGCTTGCAAGGTCGATATCGGCGAGGAAGCCGACGTCAAGCGTTTGGTGGCGGCTGCGGTCGAGACCTATGGCGGCCTCGATGGCTTTCATGCCAATGCGGCCGACTTCCGGCGTGCCGTCGAGGATACTGATGTGGTGGCGATGGAGATCGCCGTCTATGACCACATTATCCACTACAACCAGCGCGGCTTCTTTCTCTGCACACGCTACGCTGTGCCCGAACTGGTGAAACGCGGCGGCGGCGCGATGCTTTACACGAGCTCCGGCGCGGCACATGCGGGCGAGCCGGTTCGCCCGGCCTACGCTATGGCGAAGAGCGCCTTGCATGCGCTTGCGCGGCATGTGGCCAGCCACTGGGGCAAGGACGGGATTCGCGCCAATGTCATCGCCCCTGGGGTAGTGCTTCATCCCAAGCTCGAAGCCGCTGCCGGTCCACAACTCGCCGAATGGGCGATACAGCAGGTCAAGGGCACCCGCCTTGGAGTACCTCTCGATATCGCGGCGATGGCGGCGCTCCTTCTGTCCGACGAGGGCGGTTTCATCACCGGCCAGGTGATCTCGGTGGACGGCGGCAGCACCATGCGGCCCTAAGCGGCCGAGAGAGGGACAACCATCGATGCTTGAGAATTCTTCATATTCAATTGTCATCGCCGCGGTGCTGGCGTTGATTTTTGCCCAAGTAGCCCAGGCCGATGACCCGAAGAAGCCGCCGTCCAAAGACTGGCCGATGGTCGAGGGTGACTGGGGCAATCACCGCTACTCGACCCTCGACCAGATCAATACGAGCAATGTCAAAAAGCTCGGCGGAGTCTGGTTGCACAAGTTCGATGGCGGCTCGCGTGGCACGCCCGTCGTGGTGGACGGAAAAATGTTCGTCCATGCCGGTGCCCAGCTATTTGCCCTAAACCCAAAGACAGGGGATGTGCTTTGGACACATGATGCGGCAGTCGCCCCTTCGTTTCAGTTCAAGGGCGTCGCGGTCGCCGATGGGCGCGTCTATTATGGCACCGCAGATGCGCACATCGTGGCGCTCGACGAGAAAACCGGGACGCAGGTGTGGTCGACCCTGGTCGGCGACGACCTCCCGGCGAAAAACACCGGCCCCATGGCGACCCTCACTTTGACCGGGCAATATATTTCCGGCGCGCCAACCTATGCAGACGGCAAGATCATTACCGGAATGTCGAACGGCGATTTCGGAATTCGCGGAAGGGTGGTGGCGCTGGATGCCAAGACCGGCAAGAAGGACTGGGAATTCTATACCGTTCCCGCGACAGGCGCATTCGGGCACGAAACCTGGCCCGCGGACAATGAGGAATGGAAGCGCGGTGGAGGCGGCGTGTGGAATACGCCCGTCGTCGATCCGGATCTAGGCCTCGTGTATTTCGGGGTCGGCAACCCCGTCTCGCAATGGGGCGGTGAACTGCGCAAGGGCGACAATTTATTCACAGACTCCGTTGTCGCGCTCGATCTGAAGACCGGAAAATATAAATGGCACTACCAGGTTGTGCATCACGATATCTGGGAAGCCGATATCGGCACACCGCTTGTCTTCTACGATGCCAATGTCAACGGCAAGATCGTGAAGGCGCTGGGCGCGATGCGCACCGACGGCTACTTGTTCCTGCTGGACCGCGCCACGGGCAAGCCTGTGCACCCGGTCGAGGAGCGGCCAGTTCCCCAAGACCCGCGGCTGTTTACGCATGCAACCCAGCCCTTCCCGGTGGGCGCCGATGAGGTTGGTCCCAACTGCGTCCCTAAGGGGCAGGTGCCGGACGGATTTAAGCTGCTCTGCCACTTCGATCCGGTGAATTACGATACGCCAAACGCAATTTACCCAGTACTCACGACCAGGTCTTCGCCGATGTCCTTCGATCCGGAGACGCAATATTTCTACGTCGCCGGCTCGCCGGCCTGGCCCTTCTGGATCAAGCGCTATGAGGATCCGAATTTCTTCGAGGGAATGACGAGCGTCCCCGGTTTTAAGACGTCCGGGATTCTGGTCGCGATCGACAGCAAGACCGACAAGATCGTGTGGCAGAAGAATACCCCCTATGAAATGCACAACGGAAGCGGCGCAACGACGACAGCCGGCGGGCTGCTGTTTCATGGCGATCCTGACGGCAATCTCCAGAGCTACGATGCCAACACAGGAGATTTGCTTTGGCAGTTTCAGACCGGCGCCAACGAGTCGGGCCCGGCAGCTGTGTACGAGGTGGACGGCAACGAATATGTCGCTGTTCTCGCGACCAGCAATCTTTGGGCGTTCAAGCTCGGCGGAAGTGTGCCACCGCAACCAGCGCCGCCCGCGCCTCCCACGGAATCCACCTTCGGCGGTCGGGTCGTTCAAGCCGAGCAAGTCACGATGGGCGGCATGGTCAGCGACAATGGACTGGCCGAAAAGGTCCGGGAGGTCTTCGACGAATATGCCCTTGTCCCGGCTCGCATCCGGATCAAGGTCGGCGACAAGGTCACTTGGGCGAACAAGGGAAAGGTCGCCCATGAGGCCAGCGCTCAGGACGGCAGTTGGACGACGGGCAAGGTCGAGCCGGGACAGTCCGGAACCGTTACTTTCGACAAGCCGGGCACTTACACATACATCGACAAGGCCTTTCCGTGGACATTCGGACAGGTCGCTGTCCACTAACCGCTAGATTGGAGCGCGGAAAGATCGTGGCATGCATCTCTGTTATCGATGAACTCGACCCAAACCTGGGCAGCTGTTGTCATCGCGGGCTCTAAGGAAGGTAAGTACATGAAAGCAATGCAGATCGACCGCTTCGGAGGTCCGGAGGAACTACACGTGGTCGATATCGCGATCCCGCGGCCGGGGCCGGGGCAGGTGCTCATTCGGGCGGCCTATGCGAGCATCAATCCGGCCGACTGGAAATCCCGGGCTGGAATGCTCCCTCACCTAAGCGTGTTTCCATTTCCGATGACCCTCGGAATGGACTGTTCCGGGGTGGTCGAGGAAATCGGGACCGGTGTAACCGCGTTCAAACCTGGCGACAGAGTCATCACGCTCTCCGGAATGGGCCTCGGCATGGGTGGTACCTATGCCGATTATTGCTGTGCGCCTGAACCGCGCGTGGCATTGCTTCCGCCCGGCCTCGATTTTGCCGAGGGGGCGACGATTCCGATCGCATCGGCCAGCGCCGCGAGTTCGATCCTCGATGTGGCGAAGTGCGGTGCTGGAGATATGGTCTTTTTCAATGGCGGCTCCGGCAGTGTTGGAACCTTCGCAATCCAGTTCCTGAAATATCTCGGCGCCCGGGTAGCTGCGACCTGCAGCCCACGCAATGTCGACTATGTTTACGGCCTCGGAGCCGATCTCGTCATCGATTATACGCGCGAGAATATCCTTTCGGCGCTACGCGCCTGGGCGCCGGACGGTATCGACACCGCGATCGACGCAATCGGCCAGCACAGCCTACCCCGCGAGATGCCGGAAATCGTCAAGCGCGGCGGAACGCTGGTATGCATTACGAATCTGATAACAGGACCGGAGGCGTTCGATCTGGAGGCTGCAGCGAAGCGCGACGTGCGTGTCGTCGACAATGTCGTGGCTGCAATGACCGAGGATCCGACCTGGTTCCAGGTCTCGGCATTTCGCCAACTCCTATCAGCGATCGCGGCGGGCGCGGTGAAGCCACCGCCCTATGAGGTCATGCCACTCGAAGCCGCCGGGGCAGCCCAATCGCGCGTGGCTGAAGGTCATGTGCGGGGCAAGATACTGCTCGAAATCGCTCCATTGTGATGGGCAGCAGGGGCAAAAGCACCACCAAAAAATTGTAACTGAAATGTTTTCTCACTACACTTGTGAGATCAACGCTGTATCGTAGCAGCTGGGGGAGGATCCGATGGACAACATCGACACGCGGCTCGGCCAAGAATTTCGGCCAATACCATTCTTAAGCGGGGCGAAGGCGCCGCTCGGCCACTATGAAGAGTTTGTGGCGACCCCGATCGAATTCTTGCACCGGGCGTACGCGGAGTGCGGTGAGATCGGCGAGTTCGACATGGGGGGACTGCGCACCGTCCTCCTGGTGGGGCCAGAAGCACAAGAAGCTTTCTTCCGCGCGCCCGAGGATCAGCTGAACGCTGCCGCTGCCTATCAGATGATGGTCCCGGTCCAGGGGGAAGGCGTCCAATTCGGCGCCCCGCCCGAGATCGAGCGACAGCAGCTTCGCATTCAGTATCAAGGCCTTCGCTACGAGAAAATGGCGAGCTACGCTGGCGTCGTTGCCCGCGAAGTAGAGGATTTCATTAAGGATTGGGGTGATGAGGGCGAGTTCGACTTCTACGAGGGCTTCACCGATCTCACCCTCAAGACTTCGACCCACTGCCTTCTGGGCGAGGTGCTTCGATATCGTCTAACCGACGAGATACGCGAGCTCTATCATGATCTCGAGCAAGGGCTCGACCCGTCCGCCCTTCTTGACCCCTATACGCAAAAAGAGAGTTTTCTCAAGCGCGACATTGCCCATGCTCGGCTCAGGGAAATCGTCGATGAAGCGGTGCGCGAGCGGCGTGCCAGTGGCCTGACATCCAACGACATGCTGCAGATTTATATGGACGCGCGGTATGATGACGGCAGCGAGCTGACCGAGAAGGAGATCACCGGGATGGTGATCTGGTTCATGTTCGCGGGCCATCACACAAGTTCCAACACCGCGACATGGACGCTGCTGGAGATCTGCCGGAACCCTCAGTATCAGGCCGAACTGAAGGAGCAGATCGATAGGCTGTACGAGAACGAGAAACAACTGAGCATGAACGCCCAGCGCGATATTCCGCTGCTCGAGGGCTTCATGCGGGAATCATTGCGCCTCCATCCGCCGCTCAACACGCTCACGCGACGCGTGCTTCACGATTTCATCTACAAGGACCACAAGGTCGAGGCGGGAAAGAATGTAATGGTATGCCCGCATGTGGCGCACCGGCTGCCCGATGTTTTCTCCAATCCCGACGTGTTCGACCCAACACGGCCTGCGCCCGAGAACGCATTTGCGACCATTGCCTTCGGCGGCGGACGCCACAAATGCATAGGGAACGCCTTTGCACTGTTACAGGTGCGGACCATCTTCTGCGCGCTGCTTCAGCAGTATGATTTTGTCCTGTCGGATCCGTCCGACAGTTATCGCGAAGAGATGCCGAGCCTCATTCTGAGGCCGTCATTGCCCTGTCGGGTTCGCTATCGGCGTCGGCGCCGTTGAAATGCGGTCGATCGGCATCGACCACCTGTCGCTGTATGACCTCAAACCGCATGAATTAGTCCGCGTCGCGGCGGCAACTGGTTTTCAATCGGTCGGATTGTTCATCGAACCCATTCCGTTTACTGGGTTCGCGGCCTTCAACCTGTCACCGGGCAGTACGGATTTCCGGGAACTCCGGTCGGCCCTCGCCGCCACAGGGCTAGTGATTTCCACGCTCGACCCGTTTCTCATGCTACCCGAGATAAATTTCGACAATATTCGGCGGAATTTGGACATTGGCGCGTCACTCGGCGCTCGAGCCATCAATGTCGTCATTCTCGATCCCGATCAAAGCCGCCAAGTCGACCGCCTCGGTCAGCTCTTCGTACTCGCGACGGAGCGCAAGCTCGACCTCGTGATCGAAGCCTATACGCTTTCAGAGATTCGGACGGCAGCAGATGCTCTCACGCTGGCCGACGCCGTTTCATCGGAAATCGGCCTCACGATAGACGCGCTGCATGTAAGGCGTGCGGGCGGTTGTTGGACGGATGTCGTTTGTCTTCCTCAAGAACGAATCCGATATGTTCAGTTCAGTGACGGACCGTCCAATCCGCCGGACGATCTGGGGTACGAGGCCACCTTCGAGCGTGCCCCACCGGGTCACGGCGAGTTGGATCTTTTAAGCCTCTTCCCGCTACTTCCACGAACTGCGCTGATCTCTGTCGAGGCACCCGCAACCAAGCTCAAATCTGACGGCGTGTCGCCTCTCGCGCGAGCAGAAAGACTCTCGAAAGCGATGCGTCGCATGCTGGCTTAGTTCAAAGGCCAGGTGCTAACGCATTCCGGGTCACCGAGATCCGAGACCCGGCCTAAGCCAGGCTGAGACCCTTTGCGGACGTAGGGTTTCCAGGCCGAGATAGAAAGGCGAGTTGAGATGGCCATACAATAGCTAGGGCCATAGGAAGAAAATCGGATTCTAAGGAGCGGGAAAGATTCGATCTGGCCTGCGGATTTCCAGAAAATCCGTTATGCCGTCACGCCGCACAGCTCAGTCTGCTCAACTGCCGCATTTGACCCATAGTCGAGTTACGACCCTGAATACCGCGCAATCCCGCGTGCGATGATGAGCAAATCAAGATGGTATCCTGCCCGGGTTCACGCAGTTGACCCGGATTCCGCGCGCGGTCAGCGGCCTCGCGCGGCGAAGAGCGGTGTCACGCCGCCGTCGATCAGGATGTCGGTGCCGGTGAGGAACGACGCCTCGTCTGAGGCGATGTAGTCGACCAGCGCAGCGATGTCCTCCGCCGAGCCCCAACGCTTCATCGGCGTGAGGTCGAGCATCGCCTTCATGAGCGGCTGGCGTGGGAATTCGAACTCCGTCATTGGCGTCCGGATCATGCCGGGCGAGATGGTCATGATGCGGGCGGACCGCGCCGCCCAGTCCATCGTGCGCCTCGCGCAATAGCGGATCACGCCGCGCTTTGAGATCGAATAGGCGTCCGCGCCCTGCGCAGCCTCGGACGCCAGGGCGTCGAGGAAACCGGGCTGCAGCGGGTTGTCGAGCAGTGCGTCTCGCGAATCGCCGAAGGGCGGGACATGGCCGGCCTGGGACGCGATGAAGATGCCGACCGTCCGCTTGATGGCCAAAGGCAGGAAGGCGCGCTCGACCAGCGCGGTTCCGACCAGATTGACCTCCAAGATCCGGCGACCGGGCGCCATGCTGGGCGACAATCCGGCCGCGTGGACGAGCGTGCGCAACGACCCCAGCGACTCCGTTACCCGGACCAGGTTTGCGACGAAGGGCGGGTCTGTCACGTCGCCGACCAAGGTTTCGACCTCCAGACCGAGCGCGACCAGATCGAGCGCTGCCGCATCGAGCTTGTCACGGTCGCTGTCGGCGAGCAGCAGGACTTGCCGTTTGCCTAGCCGGCGGGCGATGGCGCGGCCCATGCCGCCGCCGCCGCCCGTGATGACCGCGACCTGTCCCTTATCCGCTGACCGTTCCATGATTTTCTCCTCCCGCTCGCGAATCTTGTTCTATCTGACGACGCCAGACGCCCGTTCTCCTCCGCCTCGGCTCCATGCGCGGAAGACGGCCAGCAGCCAAGGGCAACCCAGTCTTTAGTCAACGATAGGGGCCACCTCGATCACACTACTTGGTCGAAATTGGTCCCTTGAGCGCTAACCCATATAGGCTTGGCCGCCGTCGATCGGAACGGTCAGACCCGTAAGATATTGGGCACCAGGGCTGCAAAGGAAAACGGCCACCGGGCCGATATCCGCCTCGCTGTCGCCAACATAACGAAGCGGGACTGTAGATAGGAACGCGCTTGAAGCTTCGGGTTCATCGCGAATCCAAATATCGAGCCCGGGCGTTCGCGCCAATGGCGAGATCGTGTTGACGCGAATGCCCTCGGCTCCCCACTCGCAAGCTGCGGCGCGGCTCAATGCGCGGATAGCTTCCTTGGACGCAGCATAAACGCCGAAGCCTTTGGCATCCCAGCGCATTGCCGAAGTAGACGCGAGATTGATGATGTGTCCTTTTCCCCTCGCCTTCATATGAGGGTGCACGGCCTTCATGAAGCGAAATGTCGCGAACGGACCCGTGTCGAACGTTCGTGCGTACCCGGCATCGTCTATGCTTTCGAGTTCACCCAGGCTGATCGTGTGTGCATTGTTGACGAGGATGTCGATCGCGCCGAATGTCGCTATCGTTTGATCGACGACCCGTTGAATCTGCGTTGGATCGCCTACGTCGCAGATCATCGGGACCGCGGTTGCGCCGAGCTGCTTCAGCTTCTCGCAGACGTCAATCAGTTTCGATTCCGTTCGCCCAGCAGCGATAATTGTCGCCCCTTCTTTGGCAAATGCTGTAGCGATCCCTTCGCCCACGCCATACCCCGCGCCTGTGATGATCGCGATTTTTCCTTCTAGAACACGCACTTCGCATTTCCTTATCTGTCGGGTCGGAACTTACCGAGAGAACTAGCCATGACTGCCTAACCGGGTCGATAGGCCTGCGACGAACAGCCTCGTCTCTAGTGATCGACAGCATATGCGGACTAAGTGAACTGCAGTTTAAGCTCGGTGAGCCGTCCGATCACATCGGGAACTTGATTCACTTGTTGTATGACGATCGAGGTGGCGGCATCGATCTGTGTCACCCCAGCTTCGATAAGAGGATGAGCTTGCGCGAACGTGGCATTGAAGTCGATCGTGCCGCTGGCTCCAAAAACTGGCATAAGCCCGGCGCGTACGCCGAAATATGCAGGATCGCGGCCAGCGCGTTCCATCTCGGTTCGGATACTGGCGAGGCTGGTGCGAATGAAGTGAGGACCCATATTGTCTGGGAGCCACCCATCGGCCAATCGCCCCATCCGAACGCAGTTACGCTCGGTCGGCTTGATCCCGAGCCAGATCGGCAACGTCGGCTGCGCCGGCCTCGGAAATGACCAGATATCCTTGAAGTTTATGAACTTACCGCTGTAGCTGGCGGGGGCATGGCTCCATAGCAGGCGACACACCTCAATTTGCTCTTCAATATGGGTGAAGCGACCGTCGAACGGCATGCCGCAAGCTTCGAATTCCTGACGAAGCCAACCGGCTCCGAAGACAGTCTCGACACGACCGCCCGACAGTGCATCGAGCGTGGCGAGCGTCTTGGCCAGTAGCACGCCTGGTCTGAGTGGCGCGATTAGGATGTTGGTCGACAGCCTGATCCGCTGCGTCGCGCCGGCGATGACAGAGAGAAACGTCAGCGGCTCATACCAGGGTTCGTCGAGGGATCCCGGAAAGTTTTCGGGACCCAACGGATAGGTGTCGCGCGCGTCAGTCGCTAAGACAACGTGATCTGGCGCGCTTACGATGTCGATGCCGCCCCGATCCGCCTGCCGCACGATGTCGAGCGCCCTTTTTGTGTCGCCCTCTACGAATTGGCCTATACGATACAGGCTGATCCCGGTCTTCAATGAACTCATTATTGCCCCGATAGAATGATTTATTAAGTCAACGCCAGCAGAAAACGTCTCATTGATTCCACTTCCCGCCCGGCGAGGTCCTAGCGCTCAAGTTTAAGCAGTCCATGCACGTTAAGGGAAAAGCGGATGCACTAACGACTATGGGCCGAGAGTTCCTCGACTACGCGTTTGGCCCCACGCATTGCCCCTTCGATATAGCCGATCCCCGTGCAGTCGCCGCAGGCATAGACATCGAACCCATCATGTCGAAGCACTTCCGCGAATGTCAGGTCCCCCGAAGCGCCGGTCGCGATAATGACGGAATCGGCGATAACTTCGTGTGAGACATGCTTCTCGTCGCGAAATGAAACGGACTTCACCCCAATTCGGAAATCTTGGGCGCTGGGATAGATCGCCACCCCATGATCTTTGAGTTCCTCCAGCAAACGCATCCGGCGTACGATCTGAAGCCCGCTTCCAAAATGGGACGCCTCGTCGATCACGGTGACGGTTCGGCCGCGCTCCGCCATGAACTCAGCGAGCTCCAAGCCAACCAGGCTACCGCCATAAATCGTGACGTTCTTGCCGAGAGGCATCCAGAGTTGGGTTGCCTTACGAACCAGCGACGGTGTCGCTCCTACGGTCTGTCCGACTTTTGAGGCTAGCCTGGTAAACCGCGATGTCTTCCGGCGCAATTCTTCCGAGTCCTGGCCTAACAGAAGCTGATGCAGGTCAGTGCCGCCAAAAACATGATCCTGATCGCTCCCGGGGATGTGGGGCATCGTTCGCATCGCGCCTGTGGCAACCACGACGGCCGCAGGTCGAAGAGTACGTACCAATTCGAGGCTGGCTTCAGTCTTTAGTCGAATGTCCGCTCCGGAAGCCTCGACTTCCCGGGACAGCCAATCCAGGAGGCGTTCATTGGGTTCGTAGGCTATCGACGCAACCCGCAAGGTTCCGCCGAGGCGGTCGCCCTTCTCAATCAGCGTTACTTTGTGCCCGAGTGCCAAAATCCGCCGCGTTGCTTCCATTCCAGCTGGGCCACCCCCGATGACTACGACTGACGCAATATCTGACGGACGGGCTGGGCCGCCAAGATATTCAAATCCGAGTTCTGGGTTGACGGCGCACCGTGTGGAATTTGCCGTGTAGATGGCGCTTATGCAGGTATAGCAATAAATGCACGGAAGGATCGTCTCAGATCTGCCACTCGCAAGCTTGTTGGGTAGTTCCGGGTCCGCCAGAAGCTTGCGCCCCATGGATATAATGTCCGCCTCGCCGGTGCGAATGGCTTGTTCAGCGCGTCCCGGCTCTACGCGACCGGACGCGATAATCGGGATTTTGACAGCCTTTTTGATCTTGGCTGCGTAGTCAAGATTCGCCGCGGGCTCATGCGGGGTGTGGGAATCGGAATGATACGCGTGTCGACGCATGGAATGGAAAGCTGTCACGGTAATCGCGTCGGCTCCCGCCGTTTCGATCATGCGAGCGGTCTCGATCGCATCGTCGATGGTGATGCCCTTGTCTTTCCCCACTTCCCGGGAATCGAGCTTTACCCAAACCGGATAATCAGGTCCCACTGCCGTGCGAACGGCGACGATCACTTCAAGCAATAACCGCGCCCGATTTTCGAGCGAGCCGCCGTAGCGGTCTTCCCGGCGATTTGAATGCGGGGACAGGAACGACGACAGGATGTAGCCGTGGGCGCCGTGGATTTCCACGCCGTCGACACCCGCCTTTCTTGCCCGCACCGCTGCGGCGGCGAACTGATCGATGAGCTGCCGAATATCGGCTTCGGTCATTGGCGCGTAGTCGATGGCCGTAATGCGGCCGAGAGCAGATATTGCCTGCTCCTCGGGGAGGAACGGCAGGGGCTCACCACCCTCGAACTCCGGTACTGACGGCACCACCAACGGCCAGCCGGCCAGTACGTCCTCGAACGCCATTTGCCCACCGAAATGCAATTGCACGGCAAACTTGGCGCCATGGGCATGGATCGCATCGGCGACGTCAGCGAGGCCGGGAATGAAGCGGTCGTCGGAAATGGCGACCTGCTTCTCTTGTACGCAGCCGTGCGGCCATGCGACGCCAGCTGCTCCCGTAATGATCAGACCCGCGCCACCGCGGGCCTGCGCCTCATGGTATGCTCGGAGCCGAGGTCCGCAGACGCCGTCGGCCTCCGCCAAGCTGACACCCATGGCAGTAACAGCGATCCGGTTGCGAACGGTCATGCTTCCGATGCTGAACGGCGACAGCAGGTGGCGATAATCATCTTGCGGCATGGTGACTTTCGATGTTGGTGTGCGGATCCTGGCAATCCGGGAGGTTACTGCTTGATGCCGCGAGGACTGAAGGGCATAGATGCGCAAAAATGAGACATTAAAGCTTGTCGACATGCGAATTGGGGAACCCACTTGATAACACCGCGAACCGTTCCGATTGCGGCACTCCGCGCGCTGATCGCCGCGTGCGACGATACCGGCTTCGATGTGGTTTCACCTTTGGCCGCATCAGGACTTCGATTTTCACGGCATGAAATCGAATCCGGGTTGGTAGACGAAATATCTCGATCGAGCTTTACGCGCTTCACCTACTTGAGCGTGTCGCAATTCCATCAGGACGCTTGTTCCCGATATGGCACCCCGCCTTTTCACCTGAGTTATCTGAAGCCGCTCTATCTTTGCTTGATTGCTTGCCCTTCGTTGGAGCTAGCCATCGATGCGGCTGTTGATTTCCTGCGCATGGTGAGGGGGGAGGTCGAACGGTTCGAACTCGTGATCGAACGCGATACCGCGCGACTTGTTTTGACCCGCCCATGCAAGACGCTCTGGGCCGATCAGTTTGTCGCGCTTTATGGACTCGCCCACTTCTATCGCGTGTTCGGTTGGCTGATCGGCGAAAGAATTCCTCTCGTCAGGGTCGGTCTCGTTGGTCGTGCGAGGCAAACACCGTCGGTTTTTTGCACGCTCTTTCAACACTCTATCGATTTTGATGCACCGCTCAACTACGTCGAATTTCCCGCGTACTACCTGAAGCGCCCCATCATTCGGGGCTATGCGGACCTGAAGGAAATCCCTCCCCTCTTCGCTTTCGATTTGTTTTCGTTCGAGTATGAGAAGCAGCCGCTTCACACGTCCGTCGTTAGTGCTATCGAAGCGGCGCTCAGTGCCGGCGAGCAACTGCCAAATCTAGGCCAGACGTCAGAAATGTTCGGCATGAGTGTTGCCTCGTTTCGGCGGCGGCTCGCCGATGAAGGCACGTCATTTGTCACGATTCGGCAGGAATGTCGCCAAAGGCTCGCCATCAAGCTCTTGTCGGAGACTGAAATGAGCGTGGAAGCGATCGGCGACATCTTGCAGTTTAGCGAAGCGGCCGGGTTCCGTCGGGCGTTTCGCGACGCTACCGGACTAAACCCATCCCATTATCGGCGAAGCGCCTTAGGCAATAGATCGCAATGAAGCCTCTTTGACCGGTCCATTTCGCCAAAACGTTCTTTCCCTACAGCGCGCAACACCTTGGTGCCCAACACGAGGGTGCCGGAAATTAGGGGTTCCCAACGTTCGCAATGGTGGCCGGGCTGGCTGAACTGCCGGGATGGCACTGTCCCAAACTGAGAGGCGCTGCCAGATCGACTACGATACTCCGAGAAAAGCCCATCCGCTCCCTTGGTAGGTCGCCCAAGGGCACGTCATCGAATCGACCGTAAGCTCTAATGTCTCATTTTTGCGCAACTCTGCCCTGATTCCCCCGCGTCATTGGACAGTAACTGTGCGGTCTGCCGGTGTTCGGCGGAGAATGAACTAACAAACGAAATTAGGGGGGACCATGAATCATACCCGTTGCCGTGCCCTGTTGACCGCGTCGCTAACCGCGATAATTGTGGCCGGATTCGGCGAGACTGCCCGAGCTCAGGCTCCGGCGGCACCGGCCGACCAGGCGACCGGAGGCGGGCTCGAAGAAATAGTGGTGACTGCGCGGAAGCGCGAAGAGGTGCAGCAGTCCGTCCCGCTGTCCCTGACGGCTTTTAACGGCGCAAAGCTCGACAAGATGAACATCGGGGACCTGACCAGCCTCGGCAAGGTGATCCCCAACGTCAGTATCGATACCGAGGGCCCCTATGTCGGCGGCCTTGCAATCGGGATCCGCGGCGTGACCGAGCAGGATCCCATCCTGACCAACGACTCGCCGATCGCGCTCTACCTCGATGGCGTCTATATCGCCCGGGCAGTGGGCGTGCCGATCGCCTTCGTCGATCTCGACCGCGTTGAGGTGGCGCGCGGGCCCCAGGGCACATTGTTCGGGCGCAATACGACGGGCGGTGTGGTGAACATAATCACTAAGGGGCCGTCCGACGAGTTCGGCCTGTCACAGAAAATTGATTATGGCAGCAACAACGAGCTAACCACCCGCACAGTCGTCAATACCGGCGAGTTTGGCTCGCTCGGCCTTAAGGCCAAGCTGACGTGGCAGCACCATCAGATGGACGGCTGGCTGCGCAACCCGCTGACGAGCAATCCGAGCGAGTGGGGTGGCGCCGACGACAGCGATTCGGTTCATTTCGCCCTTCACGGCAGTTTCACCGACGCGTTCGACTTCGACTACCGTTTCGACTACACCTCGGAATCGAGTACTCTGGCGCCCGCCCAGATCACCTACATGCAGCCGACCGGCATCGCCTATTTCGGCAAGTCGCCCGCCTTTGGCGGCGCTCCGCTTGTCGTCTCGCCGAGCTATCTCAATTCCGTCCCGATCTATCCAGCCGATCCCCGCTCGACCCTGGTGACGTTGGGGCACGGTCTGACCCTGAACTACTCAATCAACGACATGCTGAGCCTGAAATCGATCACTGGCTATCGCTCGATGGCGATGAACGCGCGCCAGAGCCTGGTCGGTCAAGGCGATCTCAAGGGTTTTGTCCTCAACCCGGCGACCTTCCAGCCAGCGGGCGTCCAGTCGGTGACGCCCTTTACCGTGGATTGCACTGGCCTGTCGCAGGACAATTGCGACAACCAGCATCAGTACCAGTTCTCGGAGGAACTCCAGGCCTCTGGCGTTATCGACAGTTTCAAATATACCGCTGGCCTCTATTACTTCACCGAGCATGTCGGCGAGACGGACCCACAGTCTTATACCATCGTCTTCTCACCGTTGGCCGGCGCGACGTTCAATGCTTTGGATAACTATGTCGGCAAGTCGACCTCCTATGCCGCCTATGCCCAGACAACCTATACGCCGCCGATCCTCGACGGCAATTTAGACCTGACGGGGGGCGTGCGCTTCACCCGCGACGAAAAGGCGGTGGATATCTTCAACCAGGACCGCCAGCTCTCGCACCGGTTCAACGCGCTGAGCGGCGACTTCACCATCAACTATCGCTTCTCGCCCGACGTCATGGGCTATTTTCGCTTCGCCAACTCCTACAAAGCCGGCGGCTTCAACGCCCGCGATCCGGGGCCCGGCTACCAGCCGGAATATGCCAACAATTTCGAAGGCGGCCTCAAGTCAGACTGGTTCAACAAGCATCTGCGCGTCAACGCCGACATCTTCTACACCGAGTACACGAACCAGCAGATCAGCACCTTCGTGGCCCTGACCGGCAACCAGGGAGCGGGCACCGCTACTATCACCGTCAACGCCGGCGCATCGACCTATTTCGGCGGTGAGCTCGAGGCGACGATCATTCCGGCAGACGGCTGGGAAATCAACACCAGCTTCGGCTACACCGACGCGAACTATCAGCAGTTCCCCTACGCCGTGAACGGGACCAACGTGAATGTCGCCGATATCGCTAAATTCCCCTATTTTTCAAAGGCTAGCTTCAACACGGGCATCCAGTACACGTTCGACCCGATGCCCTGGGGCGACCTTTCGGCACGAGCCGACTTCGCCTACAAGTCGGGTCAGGTCTTCCACCCGAACCCGCTCCAGGACCCACTCGAAGATGTGCTCGCGTCGCAATCCCAGACTGATTTGGGAGCGAACATCACGATGGCCCATATCCCAACAGGCTATGGAAAGTCGGAGTTCACCGCCGAGGTCTATGGCCGTAACCTCCTCGACCAGCATTTGCGGCTCCAGGCCGTCGACTTCTCGGCCTTCGCCCCCGGTGGATTCGGCAACGACACTTACAGCCGCGGTCGAGTCCTCGGCTTCAGCCTTAAAGTCGATTACTGAGAGGGTAAGCAGGAGAAAATACAGGCAATGCTTCGCCGTTCGATTTCCAAAGACGCCAGAGCGTCCCGGCTGCATCCAGGCGGTAAGAGGCCGAGATCAGCGACGCGGAGGCGGCGTCGGGCGGAGCCGACTGTCCCTGCTGTATGGTCGATGACGAAGACACAAAGCGGCCTAAGTTCTCATTTGATAGCGCAAAAAAACTGACCGCGGGAGGAGTTCAATTGTCGAATTCGATTGAGTCGGAGCACCGGCACAGGGTTGCCTTTATCACGGGCGGCGGTCGTGGATTCGGTAAGGCGTTCGGCAATGCGCTCGCGGAGCGCGGAGCGCGCGTGGTGCTGGCTGACATTGATCTGGCAGCCGCGGAAGAAGCGGCGATCGAGCTGCGCAAAAAGGGTGGAGAGGTTTTGCCGCTTGCTTGCAACGTGGCGGACGAGGCTCAAGTAGCCGAGGCGATCGCACGCACTGTCGAAGCCTATGGTGGTATAGACATCCTTATCAATAATGCGGGTTTGCACTCGGTCGCCTATAATCAGCCTTTGGCCACATTGGGTATTGCCAGGTTGCGGCAACTATTCGACGTCAATGTTATGGGTGCGATGATTTGCTCGCTGGCAGCAAGACCCGTCATGGCTAACCGGGAAAATGCGTCAATTATCAATATCTCATCAGTCGCTGCTTTTGGTTGTCCAACGGCATATGGCGTCTCGAAGTTGGCAGTGCGGGGTCTGACGATAACGATAGCTCGCGAATTTAAGTTCGACGGGATACGTGCGAACGCGATAGCCCCGGGTCTAATATTCACTGATACTATCCGTGCTGAGTTGCCGAAACATCAGATTGACCTTGTAATGAGTCAGCAAATCCTCGATCGAGAAGGTGAGGAAAGAGATATAGTCGAAATGATGCTATATCTCGTATCAAATAAAGCATCCTTCATTACTGGAGAGACGTTCCGCGTTTCGGGTGGTTTCTCTTTATATGTATAGTAAGTAGTGCGATTTACCTTGAGCTATTTCTTATTCACAAGATCGCCGCTTAAGTTGTATCAACCTAATCCGCCCAACACTCTGCTTAATCACGGCAAAATCTGTCCCAATGGTCTGACGACGGACAGAGCGGCGAAAATCCGAAGGGGAATCGCGACATGAGACACAACGGAATAAACGAGCAAGCCTCGTGCACGAATAAATCGTCGATCGCTTCGCAAACGCCGCGCATTCCCTATCCCGCGCCATCTGAATTTTATCCGTCGCTCCAGAAATTGCTGAAGCAGGTCCCCCTAAATGGTACGCGTATGCTGGGGCTCGCTTCCGAAGGAGTGTTCGACGGATTCGGAGCATTTGGACGCGCGGTTAATACCGGTACTCAGCTGGACCCGGCGTTGCGTGAAGTGGTCATGTTGCGTGTGGGATATCTCTCAGGTGCTAGCTATGTACTACAGCAACATGAGGCCACAGCTCGTACTTTGGACATAACGGACGAGCAGATAACCGCAATCCGACAGGGTGGCCCCCAACCCGAGATATTAAGCAAGCAACAACAGGCAGTGGTGGATTTCACGGATGATGTAGTCAAGAACGTGCGAGCCAGTGACAAAACCCTCAGTGTAGTACGTCAATTCCTCAGTGATAGGACAGTCGCTGATCTCGTGTTCCTAATTGGATGCTACATGACCATCAGCCGATACATGGAAACGATGGGCGTTCCCCTCGAACCAAACCTTTAGCCGTAACGGTGGTGCCATGAATTTTGGATTTATAGGGCTTGGCAACATTGGCCTGCCAATTGCGCGCGACCTCATTAGTCCCGGCAATTCGCTCACGGTCTACGACATAATGCCTGAACGAGCAGAGGAGCTGGGGAAGCTTGGTGCGCGGGTCGCGGCGTCTCCCGCGGAGGTGGCGTCGTTATCCGATATTGTTGGCGTCTGTGTGCGTGATGATAAAGAAGTGCGCGACGTCATAGAGGGTGCGGATGGCATCCTAGGAGCGGCGCGCTCTGGTCTAGTGGTGGCGATTCACAGCACAGTGCGTATTACGACTGTAAAAGATATTGCAATAAACGCAGAGAAGAACGGAGTGCGTATCGTAGATGCCCCGGTAACTCGCAGCGCTGCCACATCGTCCAAGAAGTCGGTCATATTTATGATCGGCGGTGAGCCCTCCGATGTCGATAGCATGCAGCCATTTCTCGATCTGACGGCGGCTAGGGTGATAAAGACGGGCGTTTTGGGGACAGGGATGGCCCTGAAAATTTGTAATAATCTTCTACCACTCGTTACCGTGGTGGCGGCGAACGATGCGGTTCGTCTGGCCGAGGCGGCCGGACTTGACGTGAAGATGCTCGCCGAAGTGACCTCTGCGAATGGCGTTGCTAGTGCAATTCTAACGTCCTTGCTCATGCAGCGCGCGGGGGCGCCACTGCCGACGAACATTCCGATCCCGTCGCTCGAGAGCGCCATCAGTATCGGCAAGAAGGACCTTAGTTGTGCCCTCGATGTGGCGCGCGACTTCGGTCTTGTGCTACCGGCCGTCGCTATGGCGAGCGACGCAATCGCGATTGCCCTTTCGGGCTTGCGAAACAATTGAGGTCCATCACGATCGGCATTTTCAACTTAAGGGCTGTGGCACGGTAAGTGAGGCGGTGGCAGTCGGTTCTCCTGGGAGAGTGTCCTTGGCCACGCCCCCTTTTTTTGTCAATCGACGCCGATAGTGCTCCAGTTCGGCGTCCAAATCGCGGCCGCCTGGCCAAGTCTTGGCGGGATAGCTCACAAGGGAGGACTAACAACAGATGAGCAAAAGTGCGACGGAAATCACCAACCTTCTCTATCGCTACGCAGAGTTGATCGACGTCGGCGACCTGTTGGGTGCGAGCGAGTTGTTCCGAGCAGCGAAGGTCAAAGTCGCCCAGGCGGAGTTCCCGCTTGATCACGCCGCGCTATTGAAACTCTGGCACGACTACATCCAGATCTATCCCTGTGGTACGCCGCGAACCAAGCATGTCATCACCAATCCGCCACGGTGTTCATGTTCATTCCAGAGCAGAAGGATAACCGATGGCATCTGCACGGTGTCGTCGCATACCCACAGGACCGACGTGAGGAGCTTCGGCAAGCCCTCAAGGGTATCGCTGGTAAATCCGGATCACCCTACATCGACGGTAAGGCTGCGCATCTCCAGGACATCGATGAGATGAAGAGCTATGGCGGTCAATCCGGCTTGGATGGCTGGGCGCTGTACTTTGGTAAGGGGCTGTCGCAGTCGTCACGAGTTCTCACGAAAAGTCCGGTGATGTCTTCCCAGCCCCTTAAGGCGCTTGTGAGAGGCGTATGACGCTTCTGGTCAAGAGGCTCTCTGGGGCACCGTAACTACGTCTGGGTGAGATCGATGGGGTTGCCCTTATGAACAACGATACATGCGAGTTGTGGGTCCAAGGCACGTGGAAACTGATATCGATTGATCAGGCTCTCGGGTTAGACCCCAGCCGGAAGAAGAGATGCCCCGAGTGTCACGGTCAGGTACGTGCTCATCAGACCGGGCGAAATGATATGCGAGCTCATTTTGAACATTTCAAAAGGCACACCGGCTGTTCACGGGGCGATTGCTTCAACGGTTCGCCGTCAAGGCATCCGAGTGCCGTGTCGTGACCTAACTAGCCGGCAGGCCTGGGGCAAGAGCTGCATGTTATCCGCTACCCGCGGGAAGCGTATAACATCGTTGCCCATCGACCGCCAGAATGTTATACGCTATCCGCTGAATGAGTATAACGCGGATATTTTGACTAATGACCTCTGAAATCCCGATAGTTCTGCAAACAGCCTACGCTGACCTAATGGACCGGACGGCATCTGCGGCCTTTGAAGACGCATTCCCAGACCAAGGTGTGTTTGTTTCGAAAGCTATTCGCGGTCGGCGCTATTGGTATTTCCAGCTCCCAGCTGAGAGCGGACGTAAACAACGCTATGTGGGGCCGGAAACCCCTGAGCTCATGGAGCGTATCGCGCACCATCGAGAAGCCCGAGGCGATCAAAATGACCGGAGCACGCTTGTTTCAACGCTTGTACGGTCAGCCTATCTGCCGCGACCACTTCCGCAGATCGGCGATATCGTTGCGGCACTCGCAAAAGCTGGGGTGTTCCGCCTGCGAGGCGTTCTGGTTGGAACAGTCGCCTATCACACATATCCAGGGATGCTTGGGACAAGGTTGCCCACCGCTTCCCTTCAAACCGGCGACGTCGATATTGCCCAATTCGCGGAAGTGTCGATCGCGGTCGAGGACAGCACTCCAGTTATGTTGGACGTGCTCAAGGAAGTGGATCCGTCTTTTCGGCCGATTTCGTCTGTTGTTGATGATCGCAGGGTGATTGCCTACGAAGCTGCAGGTGGAATTCGCGTAGACTTTCTGACACCGAACCGTGGCCCCGAAAATGATGCGCCAGAAGCCCTTCCAGCCCTTGGCACGGATGCACAGCCGCTTCGCTTTCTGGATTTCCTGATTCGAGACCCAGAGCCGGCAGTGCTGCTTCACGGGACTGGAATCTATGTCCTGGTTCCCGCTCCAGAGCGATATGCCGTTCACAAGCTGATCGTCGCTCGCCGGCGGCGGGTGGGGAACGCCAAACGAGACAAAGACCTACAACAGGCGGAAGCACTAATCGACGTCCTGATTACCAAACGCCCTCATGAGCTTAGAGCGGCGTGGAAAGAAGCCTATGCCAGGGGGAAAACTTGGCGACAGCTTCTCGGTGAAGCTCTCGGACTTGTTTCAGCCGAAGCTCGGGATCGCATCCTTAAAGCCGTTGACGCGACGCGTTCAATAATACCGGGTCTGGATCTGCAGTTTTCGGCACCACCCGCACGATACGATTTCGATCGTGATGTTGTGACATTCTACGGTGAATCGGGTGATGCGAGGGTCCGCTGCTCAATAAGCCGTGCGGCGCTCGACGATCATTTCGGTACTGACGAACTCGATAAGGAAGGACGCCTTGCGAAGTTTCGAGAGAACCGAGAGGCTTTCGAAAACATGCTTCGGATCAAATATCTTACCTGGCCCATCGAAGAGCCAGGCGCTGTCTTGATAAAGACCAACGACGTCGAAAAGCTACTCAAAAGCCTTTGACGTGGGGTGTAGGCAATTTACGGCTCTGCCTATAACAGGGGCGCCTATCATTCAAAGCGGCGTAGCAGCCAATGCACTCGCGGTTGATCTGTCACCTATGCAAGTTTCTATTTCTTCGGAAAAAAGCTCTCAATTAATGATTTGACCTCTAGTTCCGCCGGCTGGGTGAAGCTTTGATTCAGTGCCGTCCGGAGCGATTACGAGCACTGTCCCTTTGGGAAGATCGCAGTCCTTCTTCGTCAAAACGCGGGCTCCTCGTGCATCGACGATGACGCCGCACTTCCAAAGTGGTGACAAACGAATGATCAGATTTGCGAGAGAATCGGCTAGGAAAACGCCTACGATGACGATCTCGATGCCGGTAAATCCACGTTGAACCACCTGCTTGACGTTCTGTGCCCCCACCTCTTGAACAATTGAAAGAGTGTCGTCGGCGGGTTCGTCGGTGAAGGATACGTCGACCTTCAAAGATTGATCCATTGTCTGTCTCCAGGTTGGTCCGGCGGTCACCGAACATTAGGCGAGTGGTGCAGGTGCGCCGAACGTGTCCGATATCCGCTCTTGCGGTGAAGCGGATTTGTTTGCCAGGATTTTCTCGAAATCTACGATCTTGGCGACAACATAATTGCCGCCGCCGCAATCACGCGCAGCATCATATGACGTGGCGTCGAGCGGGATATCAACGAAGTGCCATGGAGCGGCCTCACGGCGCTGTGCGCGAACCTCGTCGGGCCAAGACGATACCTGATCGAGGTGGTTATGCTTTTCGAGAGCGAGTAGTTGGGTGACTTGCAATTGCGCCGCTGTGGTCAGGTGGGCTTCAGCGATATCGGCAATGATCGCATGACCCTCCGGTCCCCAGGCAAAGGCCTTTGGGACGCCGCCGAGAATCCCAATAGCAACACCAGCGACAACGAAGAACTGCTTCTTCATGCGGCCTCGAGGAGGGAATTGCTGTAGGGGTCTAAAAGTGAGCGTTGTGCTCGTGGATATGAATGCTGCCTGGACGGCCGCAACCATGGCCGCCTGAAATGCGACGTCAAGGTTCTCTGTACCCTTAGCCAAGTTTACTTGTCAGGGCCCCCAAGGGTTTATCACCCGCACTCCAGCGGCCTCGAAGGGCGAGGCGTCGCGAGTCGCTACCGCGAAGCCATGCGCAGCAGCTATGGCAGCGATATAGCCGTCAGCCGCTCCGACAGCCTTGCCGGCTGCCTTTGCTCGGGCGCGAATCACAGCGTAGGCGTCAGCCGCTGCCATATCAAAGACCAGAATACGTGGCCCAAACAGAGCTATGACGCGCTTTTCCAAGGCTGCGCTTAATCCATCTTTCCGTTTTCCGTCTGGAAGCGCGGCGACACCGTAGCGCAGTTCAGCAAGGCTGATCGTGGTGAGGAACAGAGTTTCGATGATTTGTTGATCGAGCCATGCCAAGACGGCCGGCTCCCCGACCGGCTTGAGCGGCTCGGAGACGACATTCGTATCCAACACGATCATCCGAAATCCACCGTGCTCGCCGGCGTCTTGTCGCGCTCGATGTCGAGATCGACGCCGCCGAATTCCCGACCGATCGCGGCCAGTTCTGAACCGAGCTTCACGCGCTCAGGGGGGTGGACGGCGCTTTCGAGAATTTCCCGAATTTCGGCCTCGGTGCTTCTGCCATGTTGGACGGCCCTCATCTTGAGTGCCCGGTGTGTTTCTTCCGGCAGGTTCCGGATCGTGACGGCAGGCATTTGATATCGCTCCGTGTAAGGACGAACGAATGATATCACTTCCAAGATGACGATATCAATTGGGTGCGCTCATAAAACGGTGGTTTGTTGCGAAGCTCTACACGGCCGAGGTCGGTAAAGCCGCAGCCGGAGAGACAGGACTAGGTGGCCAGAAGCGTCACAAGCGTCGCATCGATGACTGGAATGAGGCCCCAGGATGTAAAATTGCTTTAAACGGTGACCCCGTGGCCCCAGGCCACCCATTGCTGGGATGCCTCCCGTTAGCTTTCACGGCGCGCCTTCCGGTTCGGATAACAGCAACGCGTCTGCGAGCACCTCAGCTGTATTGACGAAAAACATCACTATGCCCTGGCAAACAAAAAGTGCTGGGCGTGGATTTAGACCGCCCGCGCGAACAACAATTCAACGCGAGGCGAGTATGAACCGATGGATCATTGGGGCGGGGATTGCGGGCCTCGTTCTTGTTGGCTCAGCTGTTAGGGCTCTCGACAACGTCCCGGAACCTTGGCGTTTCGTCGCCACCAGCGACAGTCAGGTAATCATGGTCCGGTCAATCGAATCAGGCCGGGACGGCAAGCCGCGTGCCTGGGTGGCTGTATTTCGCAGTTATCCGCTTTGCGAGATCCGCATGCTTGTCGAAGCTGATTGTTCCCGTCGGCGCCTGCTCACTCTTGCCACTGAGGTCCGAGGCGTAGACGGCAGAGTCATGAGGAGACAGGCAGTGGATGCGAATCCTGCCGGGGACTTCGTCGGAGGCAGCGAGACCCAAGGCGGAGCTCTCGTCGATTTCCTCTGCGTGCGCACCGACAACGGTGCTGTTCAGGGTGAGACTGCCGAAATGACCCCTGATGAGATCGAGCGCGGGATCGCCGGCAGCCACCTTGATCTTCCGTCCGATGAAGAATGCAAAGGTGATTTTTTGGTCCAAAATAAATCTGGGGAAGATCATGTCAGCTTCAAATAAGACGCTTCATGATCTCCTTCTCTCCGGACAGGAGATACCGTGCGAAATCGCGATCGAGGTTACGTCGCTTGATCTGGAGGGATCCTCGATCAGTGATTTGTCACCGCTGTCGAGCCTGGTGAACCTTGAGTGGTTGGTCTTGAATGCTACCAAGATCACAAACCTGTCACCGCTGTCAGGATTGGTAAAACTTCATCGGCTTCATCTGAATTGCACGCAGGTTAGTGACCTTTCCGGTCTGTCAGGTTTGACGAACCTAAGGCGTCTCTATTTGGGCTACACAAACGTCGATGATCTGTCTCCACTGTCGGAGTTGCTCAACCTTGAGGTGCTGTATTTGGCCGGTACTAGGGTGGAAGATCTTACATCACTGTCAAATTTGCTAAAACTGACGTCACTCGGTCTGTACGATACGAAGGTGGTTAACCTCTCGCCGCTCTCGGATTTGGTGTCCCTTGAAACATTAGGTTTGTCGGAAGCTCAGGTGGGCGATCTGTCGCCTGTGGTGGCGTTGGTCAATCTTAAGACGTTGCACCTGAATGATGTACGCGCAGGCGACTGGTCGCCACTGTCACAGTTGCATGATCTGACCATAGCCGGCATTGACGGGGAGGTATTACGATGGCCGCTCGGATGACGTGAAGCCAGATCACATTTGGGTTGGCGTTCTGTAATCTTTTAAGAGCAAATAAAAAGCACGTTAATAGTGTGCAGCCATGGCCTTCACTCGTTTGGCTACTTCGTCGCGAACCTCAGGTGGTCCCATAACTGTAATTACCGACCCCTATCTTTTG
>PLTD01000106.1 GCA_003165335.1 Rhodospirillales bacterium
TGGCGCAAAGTGCGGATGCGATCGCGCCGGCCTGTCAGAATCTTATGCGGATAGGCCTGATGGCCGACATCCCAGATCAGCCGGTCGTGCGGGGTTTCGAAAACATAATGCAACGCGACCGTCAGTTCGACGACCCCAAGTCCCGCCCCCAAATGACCGCCCGTGACCGATACGGCCGAAATCGTCTCGTGACGCAATTCGTCAGCGACCTGACGCAATTGATCCGCTTCAAGCTTGCGAAGATCGGCCGGTATTTCGATTGCATCGAGCAGGGGAGTCGGGGTGTTCCGCAATGTGCCCTCCGAATTGCTGACTTCGTTACTCATTATCCGCGCCGTTCAACAACATATTGAGCCAATTCGCGCAGCGTGTCCGCCCGGCCGCCGAAAATCTCGAGATGGTCCGCCGCCTGACGGGCCAGCATCGCAGCCTGTTCGCGCGCCTGATCCAGTCCCAGGATCGAGACGAACGTCGACTTTCCTGCCGCAGCATCCTGCCCGACCGATTTGCCCGTATCGTCCTCGCTGCCGGTGGCGTCTAAAATATCGTCGGCCATCTGGAACGCCAGACCCAGGTCGTGGGCATAGGCTTTCAGAGCATGTCGCTGCGGTGGCGGGGCCTTGCCCAAAATCGCTCCTGCCTCGCAGGAAAATGAGATCAGCTCGCCGGTTTTCAGGCGCTGCAGCCGCGCAATGCCCGCCGAGTCCAATGTTTTATTTTCGCCCATCAGATCCAGCATCTGCCCGCCGACCATGCCCGCAGCGCCCGCGGCGGAGGCCAAAGCAGCGACCAGCTGACAGCGGATGTTGGGGTCTTCGTGCGTCGCCGGCTCGGCCAGCACCTCAAATCCCATGGTCAACAGCGCATCGCCTGCCAGGATTGCGGTCGCCTCGTCGAATTCCTTGTGCACCGTCGGCCTGCCCCGCCTCAGATCGGAATCGTCCATCGCCGGCAGATCGTCGTGGATCAGCGAATAGCAGTGAATGAACTCGATTGCCGCGGCGACCCGCAGCGCACAGCTCTGTGCGACCCCGAACAAGGCAGATGTCTGCAGAACGAGCAGCGGACGCAACCGTTTCCCGCCGCCAAGACAACCATAGCGCATGGAACGGATCAGCTTCCCGTCGTCGCCCTCTTCGTCGGGCAGCATATCGTCGATCGCCAGATTGATCAGCCGGCTGGTTTCGGCCATGGCATCGTGTAGCAGACGACCGGTTTTGATACTTGTCAGCATACTTATTTACCCACCGAACGGGGTCGAGCTGATGGTGTTTTCACCAACGGTGATCTGTTCGATTTTTGCCTGTGCTTCCTTGAGCTTACTCTCGCAGTGGCGCTTCAAGGTTACGCCGCGCTCATAAGCCGATATCGCATCGTCCAGCTTGCCGCGCCCATCCTCGATCTGCCGAACGATCTTTTCAAGCTCGTTCAGCGCGTCCTCGAAACTCATAGCCGCAATATCGGCGTTTGCTGTGACGATGGGTTCAGGCATGGACATCCAATTCTTAAGACGAGTTTATGGTGACGACTCGTTGTGCGACAAGCTTTGTCGCAGGGTGCTGCATTGCGAAACCGAATTGTGCCGCCACCTGTTGCAGGATTGCCGCGCTTTACGCAAGCTCCGCCGCCTCGGCTCGCGTCACTTCAAACCTCTTTCGATCACGAAGGCAAAGCTGTCGCCCTGCTTCTCCTCACGGATGATGACGTGTCCGGCCTGTGCGCAAAAGACCGGCATATCGACAACCGACATGGGGTCGGTAGTCAAAACTTCCAAGGTTTCGCCGGGCTTCATGGCGATCAGCAATTTGCGCGCTTTCAGCACCGGCAATGGGCAGGACAGGCCCGACGCGTCCAGCTTGCGCATCAGCCCAGCCGAGCCAGAAGCCGAGCCTTTATCGGCGGCCACTCGGCATGGAGAATGCTGAAATAAACGGTATCGCGATGGGTGGCGTCGGCGCAAATCATGTGGCTGCGCAGCATACCCTCCTCAGTTGCGCCGATACGCGCGATGGCGGCCCGGGATTGGGCGTTGCGGGAATCGGTCTTGAGCTCGACCCTAAGGCAGTTCAGCCGTTCGAACGCGTGGGTCAAAATCAACAGCTTGGCCGCAGTGTTGACCGGGCTGCGCTGGCAGAAGCGACCGATGAAGGTAAATCCGATTTCCAGCCGCCGATGCTCCGCGGCGATGTTCAAAAATCGCGTCGAACCGGCGATCCTGCCGCTGCGCTTGTCGATGATTGCAAACGGCAGCGCCTGTCCGGCCGTTTCGAGCGCGATTGCGTGGGGCACGAAACTGTCTGCCGCTTCCGGCGTCTCCAGCGGTTCGGGAAACCAGCGCGTTAGACCGGTGCCGATGGTTAACTCAGCCAGATCCGCAGCATGCTCGGCACGTAAAGGCTCCAGCCGGACGAAATCGTTCTCGAGCGTAACCGGGGCAATCGGTTCTGCAAATCCGGGCGTCGTCAGCTCCCGCCGCGTTCGGAAATCGTGCCGAGCCGGAGCCTCAGAGCATTTAGCTTGATGAATCCTTCGGCGTCTTTCTGGCTGTAAACCTGGTCCGCCTCGAAAGTCACGTAATCCAGCCGATAAAGCGAATTGGGCGACTTGCGGCCGACCACGGAGGCCAGGCCCTTATAGAGCTTCAGCCGAACGGTGCCCGACACGCGATGCTGGGTTTCGTCGATCAGCGCCTGCAGCGCACGGCGTTCGGGCGAGAACCAGAAGCCGTTGTAAATCAGCTCGGCATAGCGCGGCATCAGCTCGTCTTTCAGATGCATCGCGCCGCGATCCAAGGTCAGCGATTCGATCGCCCGGTGCGCGGTCAGCAAGATGGTTCCGCCCGGCGTTTCGTACACGCCGCGGCTTTTCATGCCGACAAAGCGGTTCTCGACCAGATCCAGCCGGCCGATGCCGTTCTCGCCGCCCAGCCGATTGAGCTCGGTCAAAAGCGATGCGGGGGAGAGCGGCTTGCCGTTGATGGCTACGGCGTCGCCCTTTTCGAATTCGATTTCGACATAGGTCGGCGTATCGGGGGCCTTCTCCGGTGCGACCGAACGGGTAAACATCGATTCATCCGGTTGAACCCAGGGGTCTTCCAGCGCTTTGCCTTCGTAAGAGATGTGCAGCAGGTTGGCGTCGGTCGAATAGGGCGCCTCGCCGCGCTTGTCCTTGGCGATCGGGATCTGGTGCTTCTCGGCGTAATCCAGCAGGACGGTGCGCGAATTCAGGTCCCATTCGCGCCAGGGTGCGATCACTTTGATCTCCGGTTCCAGCGCATAATAGGTCAGCTCGAACCGCACCTGGTCGTTGCCCTTGCCGGTGGAGCCGTGGGCGATGGCGTCGGCCTTTTCCTTTTTGGCAATTTCCACCATGCGCTTGGCGATGAGCGGCCGGGCGATGATGGTGCCGAGGAAATACTGGCCCTCGTAAATCGCGCCCGC
>PLTD01000203.1 GCA_003165335.1 Rhodospirillales bacterium
TCGTTCGATGGCTTCGAGCGAGCGCGTAAGCAATGATGTAGGGCAGACCGACGACCGATTTTTCATAGATGCCGATCACGCGCCCGGGCCGGCCGGTCGGAAGGTCTTCAAGCTGGCTGGCGGATTGGCGAATCCGCTCCGCGACCTTGCGCGCGGCAGCGGGATTATCCGACGCGATATAGACGAATTGTTGCTTCAGATCGTCGAACGCGTCGCGCGACCATAATACTGGGCGCTTCACCCGCGACTGTCACCACCGACCGATTCGATCGCCGCCGAGAGTTCGGCCATCGCCTCGTCATGGGGCACCAGTCGTCCGGCCGAGACATCGGCCTGGCCGCGCTTGATGCCATCGATGATCGCCTGCTCTCGCTCGACATAGGCGGCCACTGCCTCGCCCGCCAGAAACGACCGGCTGCGGCGTGTATCGAGGGCCAAGCGACCTAGGCGATCCTTCATATCCTTGCTCACGCGAATGGTCATTGTGGTGCTGGCGGACATCGGACGCCCTCTCTGTGATCGAATGTACACATGCTAACATAACGATGGCCCGGATGGCAGTAGGGCCGACTCCTCCGATCGGTATGGTTATTCGCTAAGCCATCTTCCCCGCCGCAAACTGTCCCGCCCTGCGACCGAAAAACGTCGCTTCCCCGATGCAGGTCCCGCTGGAATATCCCCTGGCGTCCTGGGCGATGTTCCAGGCGCAGGCGCCCGCCGCATAAAGGCCGGGGATCGGCGCATCGTCCTTGCCCAGAACTTCGGCATTCTCATTGGTTTTCAAGCCCCCAAGCGAAAAACCGGCATATTTTGCGCGGTTCAGCGACAGGTCGAAGGCGGCATAGGGCGGCTTATCCAGTGGCTTCAGCCAGTCGTCGTATTTGTGGAACTCGCTGTCCTCACCGGCGGCCATATCGCGGTTGTATCGCGCTATGGTTTCGACCAGCGAACCGGGCGGCAGCTTCAGCCCAGCCTCCATATCCTCAACCGTGTCCCAGCCGTCGACCAGCCGCTGTTCGAAGTACTCATATGGCGGGTAGCCGAAGATTTCAGAATCGAGGATCAGATAGGCGATGCCGTCCGGCTGCTCCACCGTGAAACCCGCGGTGCGGCCGTGATAGCAATCTTCCGCCACGAAGCGCCTGCCCAGCGCATTCACCAATATGCCCTTGATCATATTTTCCGGCGGATAGAAGGGTGAGGTCAGAAAGGCGCGGTCCAGCCGCATCGCCTGCCCGCCGGCGGAAAGGCCGAGCTTAATGCCCGACCCGTCGTCATAGGGCGTGCCGTGCTTGATGAGATCGCGCGGCATCCAGGCCAGTTCGCGCTCGAACATCTCCTCGTTCATGATATATCCGCCGGCCGCCAGAATGACGGCTGATCGGGCGCGGATGGTCAAAATCTCATCGAAACGGCGCACCCGCACGCCGATAATCGCTCCGTCGTCACCGGCGATCAGTGCCAGAACCCGCGCATCGAACAGGGTGCGCACGCCCAAAGCGGTCGCGGTCGCGATCAGTCTTTGCATCAGCAGTTGCCCGGCGTCGCCGCCGGCGAAAGCGACCTTGTGGCCGCGCGGCGCGGGCCTGGCCTTTTCGCGGAACGGCCAGGCCTTTTCATTGCCGCTCCAGATCAGACATTCCGATCCCGGCTGCATCGCCGCCTTGCCGGGATAATAGCTGCGCTCGAAGGGAACGCCCGCCGACTCCAGCCAATGGAAATGCTCGACGCTCTGGTCACAATAAAGCCGCAGCTTCTTGGGGTCAGGGTCGGGGGTGAGGGCTTCGAGATATTTATACATCTCGTCTGCCGTATCCTCGAAGCCGCAGGCGGTCTGAACCGGCGTGCCGCCGCCGAGATACACATGGCCGCCGGCAATGCCCGTGGCCCCGCCGCCGCCGCTGGCCCGCTCGACGATCAGAACATCGGCCCCGGCGCGCCGCGCCTCGATCGCGGCGCAGGACCCCGCCCCGCCATAACCGACAACGACAACATCCGCCGCCTCATCCCAGGCCGTGACATCGCGCTCTGCAATCAGTTCGGGGGCGGAGATTGAAGATTCAGGCATCATTATTGCACTCCCTAACCTTCAATCGTCATTCCCGCGCGGGCCGCTATCCAGTCCTTACGCGCGGCAGCGTGTGAACGACCCAAGTCGCCGCCGACGCGGCTCTGGCTGAATTCCAGCCTGCGCCGGAATGACGGCAACGAGGTCACGGAATCAGCACGATCTTGCCGCCGACGCCGCCCTGTTCCATCAGACCGTGGGCGACGGTCACCTTCGACAGCGGCAGGCGGTGGGCGACCGGCATTCTGTGACGCCCGGCCACCTGATCGCGGGCAAAGCGTTCCAGCCGTTCGCGGTCGAAGATGACGATGAGCGAGGAAAAGCGCTGGGTCGAATCCGCCGGCGGGGTCGGTCCCGGAACGGCGATCGTCGCCACCGTGCCATAGGGCACCACATGGGCGAACAACTTCCCGGCCTCCGGCCCGATCGTGTCGGCGATGAAATCGAAGGGTCCCGCGGCCTTCAGCGCCGCCTCGTCGGCAAGGTCGATGACGCCCGCCACCGGAAGATCCGCCACCGCGTCGCGGTTTGAGCCGCGCACGCCGGCATAGACGATCGCCCCGACTTCTAGCGCCGCCAGCACCGCCGCACGTCCAGTCGAACCGCCCGCCCCCGTCACCAGACCCTTCTGTCCGGCGCGGGGCACAACGGCTTTTTCGATCAGCTGCAGCCCGGTCAGAACGCCGGTCGGCAAAGCCGCCGCATCCACCAGATCCATGCCCTCGGGCACCTTGGCGAAACTGGAAGCATAAAAGGCGAGCTTCTCGGCATAGGCGCCGTTCGCCATCGGATTGACCATGCCCATCACCCGGTCGCCGACCGCAAAGCCGGTCACGCCGGGGCCGACAGCATCCACAATGCCGGCAACATCACCGCCCAGCCGGGCCGGGAAGGTCATCGGCATCCATTCGTTCAGATATCCGCGCCGCGCTTTTACATCGACCGGGTTCACCCCCGCCCCGGCGACCCTGACACGGATTTCGCACGGTCCCGGCACCGGTTCTGGCACGGTGTCGATCCTGAATTCCTCAGGCCCGCCGAAGGCGTGAATCTCGGCCGCCTTCATCGTGCCTGGCGCGACATTCGTTGCGGCGGCAATAGGGGCTGCGGGTGCAGCGGCCTTCTGAAAGGCGCGCACCCGCGCCTCCAGCCCATCCACGAAAGTCCCAAAGGACGGGATGTTTTCCAGCAGCTCAAGAATGACGCCGGGCGCCGCAGGCGAGCGGAAATAGGCATAGCGCTGGCCGGTCGCATCCTTGCCCCGGGCGAATTGCTCCATCCCCCGGTCCAGCGCGGATTTGATATCGGCCTCGATATGGTCGCTGGTCGAAGCCAGGCGCTGCAGCCCGATGATCGGCCGTCCCAGCCCATCATGGAAGGGCGAAGGCCCGTCGCCCAGCGGCTGCATCAGCTCGAACAGCACGCCGCCATGGACAGTCAACGCGACATTGACCGGCAGCGCGATCGGCTGCCCCTCGTATTCCATGGTCAGGGTCAGGCCGCGGAAGATGTTCCAGGGGCCGATGCCGACCTGTTTTTCCCAAAATTCCGCCAGCTGGTCGACATTATCGGTCGTATAGCTGATCTGTTTGACAGGCCCGAGCCAGGACGCGGTCATATTTCCCCCGGTGTTCTTTTGGTTGCGCCCGCCATCTGTCCCATAAGTTCCACCGGCGGACAACGCCGATGTCCATCCGCGATCGCAAGGCGGAACAAACGCCTGAAAATCAAAGTTATTGAACCACTCATGTGGAGCCGATATCGGCATTTAACCATCTAAGGGAGAAAACTATGGGGCGTGGAATTCTGCTTCTGCTGTTGGGAGTCCCACTTCCAATCGTGATCCTACTTGCACTCTTCTGGCGTTGAGGGGGCGATCATGACCATAGCAGCCGATATTACCGATCCAGACCTGTCCGCGGCCGTCCTCGCGGAAGATATGTACGAATTCGATGACGGCCCCGCCGTAAGTGCGGTTTCGTGGGGCGCGATCATCGCGGGCGCCGTGGCCGCAGTAGCGACCACGATCATTCTTCTCCTCGTCGGCACAGGCGTGGGTTTCTCGATGATCTCGCCCTGGTATGGGGCGGGCGCATCGGCCGCGACCGTGGGTGTCGCCGCGGTCGTCTGGCTTGTCGTCGTGCAATGGGTGTCGTCCGGCGTCGGCGGATTTCTCGCCGGCCGTCTGCGCACAAAATGGACGGGCCTTCATTCCCATGAAGTGTTCTTTCGCGACACCGCTCACGGCTTTCTCGCCTGGTCGGCGGCCAGCGTGGCGGGGGCGTTGATCTTCGCCTCTGTGGCGGCGACGGGTTTCAGCGGCGCGGCCCGCGGCACCGCGGAGGTTGCGGCGACGGCAGCCGGCGGCGCGGCGCAGGCGGGGAACCGCGGCCAAGGTGGAAACTCCACCTATTTCGTCGATACGCTGTTCCGCACCGCGGCGCCGCCAGCCGACGGCGACAAGTCGGATTATCGCGGCGAGACCGGGCGCATTCTGGTTACCAGCCTGCACGACGGCCAGGTGGTGTTGTCGCCCGAGGACCGGACCTATCTGGCCCAGACGGTTGCGGCCCACACCGGCTTGAGTGAGGCGGATGCCGAACAGCGAGTCGACGGCGTGATCGCCAAGCTGAACGATACCGCCACGAAGGCCAAGCAGGTCGCCGACGCTGCGCGCAAGCGTGCGGCGCAACTGGCGATCGTCAGCGCGCTCGCGATGCTGGTCGGCGCGTTTGTCGCCAGCACCGCGGCTGCCATCGGCGGCAGCATCCGGGACGAGTACTAGTACAACCCGGTCGCCGGTCGGGTTAGCCGACCGCAATAGAGCGAGGGCGTCACCGCAATACCTGCCGTGACGCCCTTTCTGTTTCCTTCCACCTCTCGACAAAGCGCACCTGTGCTATAGGGTTCGGCGCATTCAACCGAAACAAGGTCGGGATGATGCGAATATCAGTCTTTGGTTTGGGCTATGTCGGGACTGTGTCGATGGGTTGCCTTGCCGGCGGCGGGCATCGCGTGGTCGGCGTCGATGTATCCGCCGACAAAGTCGCCATGCTGAATCGCGGCGCTTCGCCGATCGTCGAGGCCGAAATCGGCGGCCTGATCGCCAATGCGGCCAAGGACGGCCGCTTAACCGCGACCGCCGACGTCACCCAGGCCATCGCCGAAACCGACATTTCCCTGGTCGCAGTCGGCACGCCCAGCGCACCCGACGGCAGCCTGGATTACCGTGCGATCGACGCCGTGGCGTCCCAGATCGCCGCTGCCATAAAGGCCAAGTCCGGGCCGCACACCGTCGTTATGCGCTCCACCGTACCGCCGGGGACGGCGGTGGGCAGGGTGATCCCGGCGCTGGAATCCGGATCGGGCCGCAAGCTGGGCCATGGTCTGAATTACTACAGTAACCCCGAATTTCTGCGCGAAGGCACCGCGGTGCGCGACTTTCACAAGCCGCCCTTCACGCTGATCGGCGCACCCGCCGGCGACGATGCGGCGATCTTGCGCGAACTCTACGGGCTCATCCCCTCGGCCTTGCATGTCGTGCCCTTTGAAGTGGCCGAGGGCGTGAAATATCTGTCGAACACCTATCACGCGATCAAGACGGCATTCGCCAACGAGGCGGGCGGCGTGCTGGCCGCCTATGGCGTCGATGCGCCGGTCGCCTTCAAGCTGTTCTGCGAAGACCGCGACCTGAATATTTCCGCAGCCTATCTGCGCCCCGGCTTTGCCTTCGGCGGTTCATGCCTGCCCAAGGATGTCCGCGGTTTCTTAAGCCTCGCCGCGCAAAAGGGCATTCCGACGCCTTTCATGTCCAGCGTCCTGCCCTCCAACGCCTCGATCATCGACCGCGCCAGCCGCGAGATCATCAGCCGCGGCCGACAGCCGGTGGCGCTGTTTGGCCTGGCCTTCAAGCCGGGGACGGACGATCTGCGCGAAAGCCCCTTCGTGATTTTGGCGGAGCGGCTTTTGGGCAAGGGCTATCCGCTTAAAATTTACGACCGCTCGGTCAATGTCGCCAATCTGCTTGGCAGCAACCGCGCCTACATCGCCCAGGAAATCCCACATCTGGAGGAACTGATGGTCGACACGCCCGAGGCGGCGCTGGCTGGCACGCAGCTGTCAGTCGTCGGCCATATCGGCGCACAGGATCGCCCGGCGATGTTGGCTGCACTCAAAGGCCACGCAGTGTTCGACCTGGCCGGGATCGAGGCGCTGCGCACCCATTCCGGCATCGACTATAAGGGCTTTTGCTGGTGAGCCTGCGATCGTGAGCCGGCCCCGGCTTCTGTTTATCAGCCCGCGTTTCCTGTTTCCGCTGAACGAGGGCGGAAAGATCCGCACGGTGGGGATGCTGCGCGCCATGAAGGGCGGCGTCTTCGACATCACCCTGGCATCACCGGCGCCTGCCGATCTCGGGCTATTCGCCGGCGACATCGAATCGGTCGCCGACCGCTTCATATCCTGGCCCGCCGCGCAGGGCGGCTTTATTGCTAAGACGCTGGGCGTGCTGGGGCCGCTGCCCGCCTCGGTCGCCACCGACCGTTCCGATGCCGGGCGCGCTGCGATCGCCAAGGCGCTTGCCGCCGGGACCGATGTCGTCGTCGCCGATTTTCCGCACAGCGCGGTTTTGCTGCCCGACCGGCTGGACGCTGCATCGGTCATGTTCACCCATAATCTCGAAGCCGAAATTCTGGAGCGTCACGCCGCCGTCGCCCAAGGCTGGCGCCGGTTCGTGTGGCAAAGGGAGGCGCGCAAGATGGACACCTTCGAGCGCGCGACTCTGCGCCGGTTCGATTCGGTCGTCGCCGTGTCCGATCGCGATGCCATGGCGCTCGCCCTGCGTTACGGCCTGCGCAAGGTGTCCCGCATCGAGACCGGCGTCGATCTCGATTTCTATTCCTACCAGCCGCCGCGCGCCGAGGCCGGGGTCGCCGTCTTTGCCGGGGCGATGGACAGCCGCACCAATATAGACGGCATCGAGTTTCTCCTGCGCGCTGTCTGGCCGCGCGTCCATGCCGCCCGCCCATCGTCGCTGATGCTGATCGCCGGCCGCAACCCGCCCGCGGCGCTGGTCGCCGAGGCCAAGGCCTCGGGCATGAACTGGCGCTTCACCGGGTCGGTGGCGGATATCAGACCGCATCTTCACGCCGGCGACCTGTCGGTCATTCCGCTGAGAGTCGGCAGTGGGACGCGGCTTAAAGCCTTCGAAGCGATGGCGAGCGGCCTGCCCGTCGTCTCGACTACGCTCGGCGTCGAAGGCTTGGGTCTGTCGCCCGGCGAACATTATCTGGCAGCCGACACGGAGGCGGATTTCGCCGATGCCGTCTTGCGCCTGCTGGACGACTCCGCGCTGCGCACCCGCCTGGCCGAGGCCGGCCGGGCCCTGCTCGAGGCTCGCTATTCCTGGCCGATCATTGCTCGGCAGTTCGAGGCGATCTGCCAGGAAGCGCTCCGCACCGCCTGAGGCCTTACGCGCCGATGCGACGCCCTCGCTTAATAAACTGAACATTTGCGATCCGAACGGGTTACCCAAGTTCGTCACTTGGCCGGCGCGGCATTGATGCTGCAAGAAGGCCCGATCGAGGAGCATTCGTGACAGAACTGCGTATCGCGCAATCCCCAATCCGGGCGGCCGAGGTCAAACAACCCGAACGCCCCAAACTGTTGCAGATCATGGGGCCGGGATTGATCACCGGCGCATCCGATGACGACCCCAGCGGAATCGCCACCTATTCCCAGGCCGGGGCCCAATTCGGTTATGGGATGGGCTGGACACTGCTGTTCAGCTATCCGTTGATGGTCGCCATTCAGCAGATCAGCGCGGAAATCGGGCGAGTTACCGGCAAAGGCCTGGCCGGCAACATCAAGAGCCACTACCCGCGCGCGCTGTTGTTCGTCATGGTCGGCCTACTGCTTATCGCGAACACGATCAATCTCGGAGCCGATCTGGGGGCGATGGGGGCGGCGCTGAAGCTGCTGATCGGCGGGCCGAACCTGCTTTACATATTCGCCTTCGGCATAGTCTCGGTTGTCCTCGAGGTATTTGCGCGCTACTCGCGCTATGTCTCGATTCTGAAATGGTTTTCGATGTCGCTTTTCGCCTATGTCGCGACTGTGCTGATTGTCGGTGTATCCTGGCGCGAAGTGCTGTCAGGATTAATTCCGCGCCTGTCCTGGGACCCCAAATACATCACGATGGTTGTCGCCCTGCTAGGCACCACGATCAGCCCCTATCTGTTCTTCTGGCAGGCCAACTCAGAGGTCGAGGCAGAGCAGGAAGACCCCGTATCGCGACCTCTGATCGAGGCGCCCGCGCAAGCGGCGAAGGAGATGGAGCGTATCCGGCTCGACACCTATATCGGCATGGGCTTTTCCAATGCCGTCGCATTGTTCATCGTTATCTGCACCGCTGCGACATTGCACGTGCACGGGATCACGGACATCCAGTCGTCGGATCAGGCTGCCGAGGCGCTGAGGCCGATCGCGGGCCAATTCGCCTTCGCGGTTTTTGCGATGGGGATCATCGGCACTGGGATGCTCGCTTTGCCGGTGCTGGCGGGATCGGCCGCTTATGCGGTCGGTGAAGTCTTCGACTGGCCGGTCGGTCTTGCGCGCCAGCCGCTGCGCGCAAAAGCATTCTACGGGACGATCGCGGGCGCGACCGCTGTCGGCGCGCTGCTGAACTTCACGCCGCTGGACCCGATTAAGGCCCTGTTCTGGAGCGCGGTGATCAATGGCGTGGTGGCCGTGCCGCTGCTCGCGGTAATCAGCCTGCTGGCCGCGAAAAAGGCGGTGATGGGCGAGTACACCGCCAGCCGTTGGCTGGTTGGTCTGGGCTGGATCACGACGGCAATCATGGGCGTGGCGGCGGTCTGTATGCTGCTGCCGGGCTAGCCGTGATCCGTCCCCGGCTGGACCGTGTCGCCTGCGCTTGCGCGGCTCTGGCCATGGCCGGGGCGACGGCACAGGCACAACAGATCAGCGCGGATCGTCCGGGCATCGGCTCCGACCCCGAGGTCGTGCCGGTGTTCACGCTTCAGCCCGAAGTGGGCAGCGATAGCCGCGAAATCAGGCTCGGCGTGCTGCCCGGCTTTGAACTGGATCGCGATGATGATAGCTGGGGCGCCAAGCTGGCGCTGTCCAATCGGGCGAAGTTCAAGCTGTCGGTCAAGGGCACCTATGACGACAACCACCGGGCCGGTGTCGAAATTCCCGCCTCGTTCGTCTTCAACCGGTTGTTCTATGTCACGACCGATGTCATCTGGTCGCGCGCAGCACAGACGTATGCCGCCGAATTCAACTTTACCCCGACGCAGCGCCTGACGATCACCCCGACGGTCTATTACGACACCCGGACCAGGGCCGCGCTGTTTGCGGCATGGATCCCGCGCGGGCATGACAATGTCCAATTCGACATCGGCTATGACCGGCACAAGATCTCGGCCGGGATCAGCACCGCCTTCGATCTGAAAAGGCTGATCCGCTGAACCCGCTTTACCCGGTCAGCCCGCCCACTTTCCCCATGGTCGGGGCCAGCGCTGCGACCAGCGGGTCGAGCGCGGGGCCATAGCGGCGCCAGCGGGCGATCGAACTGGCGTAAAGCGGGCGACGCACTTGCGCGACGCTGGCGGTCTGGACGGCGCGGGTCGAGGCGTGGAACGCCAGGCAGGCCGGATCCCAGTCGAGCCCGACGAAATCGATCAGGCGCCGGGCCTGGCTTTCGACATCGCGGACAATGTCCTCATAGCGCACCGTGGTCATCATGCCGGCGGGCAGAACACTGCGCCAATGTTCCATCAGGTCGATATAGCGCGCGTAATAGCGGGCCAGTTCGCCGAAATCGTGGGTATGCGCCATGTCGTCGGCGAACAGCGTGGCAAAGGCCGAAACGCACGTATCGACCGGATCGCGCAGCGTGTTGATGATCTTTGCATGGGGGAACAGGATCGCGATCAGACCGACGAAAAAGAAGTTCGACAACAGCTTGTCGGTCACGCGAAAGGTGTCTGTCATGACTGCGGCGTGCCCCGCCGGGGCCAGCGCCGCATCGAGATAGGCGCGCGCCATCATGTCGACCTGATCCTGCCCGAGCGCGCCCATCATCGCAGGCCAGGCCGGCAGGTGGGGCCAATGCGCGGCGCAGGCGTCCAGCGCCTGCGGCAGATGCCGCGCCTCGTCGCCGCCATGCACCGCCGGATGGCAACTGAGAATCTGTTCGACCAGCGTCGAGCCCGACCGCGCCATCCCGACAATGAACACCGGCGCGGACGAGGGATGGCCGACGAAGCCGTGGCGGGCCATGAATTCACGCGTGAACATGGCCTTGATCGCCGCGCAGAACGCGATCTGGGCACCTTCGTCATAGGCGACATGCGCGCGTTTCAGCCGGCCGCCGGCGATATAGTGGTCGATCGCGCGGGCGTGTTCGCCCAGGTCATCGAGCGCCTTGCCGGCGGCATAATGAAGCGGGATCAGCGGGTCGTTGGGCCCGGTCAGCCGCTGCGGATCGGCCGCGAGGACATGGGTTTCGGCAACGATCCGCGTCGCAAGATCGGGATCGCGCGCAAAATCAACCAGATCGGCCAGCGCGGCATACGTCGCATGGAGCCGGGGATCGAGGCGCAGCGCCGCCTGGAACGCAGCGCGTGCCTCGTCGAGTTGGCCCAGCGCTTTTTGCACCACGCCCAGTTCATGATGCGCCTCGGCATTACCGGGCTCTGCCGCGACCAGGTCGGCCAATACGCCTTGCGCCTGCACCAGGTGTCCCGCCTCGAACAGCACCCGCCCGAGCACCATCCGCGCGCCCGAATGCGCCGGATCGAGCGCCAGTACGCGGCAACACAGCGCTTCTGCCTCGGGCAAGCGAGCGCGCCGTTGCTGTACCCGCGCGGCAAGCAGGAGAGCGCGGCAGTTATCGGGATCTCGCCCCAGCGCGCTGGAAAGATCGGTCAGCGCCGTGTCATAGGCGCCCTGCAGAAAATGGAGCAGGGCCATGTTGGTGTGGCCATCGATCAGCGCCGGATCCTGACGCACGGCGGTGCGAAAGGCGTTGATCGCCTCGTCAAACCGCCGCTGCCCGGTCAGCAGCGTCGCCAGCGCGAACCAGCCGTCGGGATCATGGGGCCGCAGCACCAGCGCGCGCAGATAGGCCTCGCGCGCGGCATCGCCTTCGCCGGTCTGCCGCGCCGCATCGCCCAGCGTGCGCCAGGCATCGGCACAGGCACCATCGTGCGCCAGCGCGGCAAGGCAATGGTCTGCCCCCGCCGCGAAATCCCCGTGTGCCAATGCGTCATGCGCCAGTGCGAGCAGGCGCCTCGCCTCTTCCCCTGACGCAGATCGGGTAAACCCGGCTGCTCTGGTCATGCGCGTATCCTTCCTGCGGGGCGCAGATGTATTCGCCCCGCACGCTATGACGGCAGGAAACGCGTTTGGTTCAGGCCTGATCGAGTTCAGGGGACGGCTGTCGCAAAAACCACCGCACCGACCGCGCTGACCAGCCCGGCAAAGGCAAAGGCACCGGAAAAGCTGCCGGTCGCATCGACGATTATCCCGGTGACCACCGGACCGATGATCCCCGACAGGCTGCCGATCGCGTTCTGTACCCCGATCCACCCGGCGGCATCGCGCGGGCCCGCATGGATCTGCCCCAGCGCATAGACCATCGTCGGCAGGCACCCGAGGAACAGGCCGGTCGCGATCAGCGCGCCAAACAATTGAGCCGGACCATGGGCCAGCGCGATCGCCGCAATCCCCGCGACCGAGCCCAGTTCGGCGACAACGCAAAGCCGGCGCTTGACCGTCGCGGGATTTCCGCCGCGGCGCACGAGCACATCGGCCAGTTGCCCCCAGCCGAGCGAGGCGAGCGCCTGCGCCGCATACGTCGCGGTGGCATAAAGTGTCATCGTCGGGATCGGCAGCCCGCGCGATCTGACGAGATAGAGCGGCAGCCAGATCGACACGAAGAAAAAGCCGTAATTGGCGAGCGCATGAGCAAACCCCATCGTCCAGAGCGTGCGCCGCGCCAAAAGTTCGGCAAGGCGCGAAGGACGGTCTGCCGCCCTGACGGACGCAACCGGCAACCGCGCCTGAAGCACGAGCCACGGCACCACCCAGACAAGCGTCGCCGCGCCAAACCACAAGAACACCATGCGCCAGCCGTGCCGGGCAAGGATCATGCCCCCCGCCAGCGTGCCCAGCGCCGGCCCGAGCGCGAGGCCCACCGCGACCACGGCATTGGCCAGCCCGCGCCGCGTCGGCGGGACATGCGCGGCGATCAGCTTTGACGTGCAGGGAAACAGCGCCGCTTCGCCCAGCCCGAGCATGAGGCGCAGGACCACCAGCATGGCAAGGCCCGCCGTCAGACTGGTCAACAGCGTCGACACCGCCCAGAGCGCGACCGAAACCGCCAGCACCCGGCCCGCCGGCCAGCGATCGGCCAGCACGCCGATAAACGGCTGGGTCAGCCCATATGTCCAGAAAAAGGCGGAGACGGCGAAGCCAAAGCGCGTCGCCGAAAGCCCGAGCGCCTGGCTCATCAGGGGGGCGGCGATGCCGATCGCGCCGCGATCGACAAAATTGAGCAGCACGGCGAGCGCGAGCATGCCGACCAGACCGGTGGCGAGCCAGCGGCTCTGAACGTCGGTCTGTGCGTGCATGGATGTCCCCCCGGCTCTGTGTCGGGGAGAGGATTTACGGATCGCGGCGCGACAAGTCACGCCCCCACCGTGAAATCAGGCGCGGCGGGGAAGGCGCGCCTTCCCCGCCGGCGCGATCAGAAGAAGCCGAGCTTCTTGGGGCTGTAGCTGACCAGCATGTTCT
>PLTD01000236.1 GCA_003165335.1 Rhodospirillales bacterium
GCGGCACGGCTGTTGAGCTTCGCAAGGCGCGCTTCCAATTCGCGTTTTTCCGAGGCGATTCTTTCGGACAGCATGCCGCCGATTTCTTCGTGCAGGGCCCACAGCTCGTCCATGGACAACGCTGATAGATTGAATTTACCTAGCTTCATCTCTTGGGCCCCAGCGAAACATCCGGCACCCCATTTATAACGGATGCCACCGCAATTTAGTTGCAGCCGCCGTTTATTTCCACCGATTTTCGGCACGATTGATGCCAATTTCGTGGTTTGCCGCAGCCTCCTTCGGAAATTTAATTTCGCAGCTCACCCAAAGCCGGCGCGTCGGCACCCACTCCATCATTGGGCGGCGGGCTTGGACTTGCCTTCGAAACAGGTTCCCCGAGCCGGCCGGAGGTGCTGCAGCTCGCCCAGGCTGACAGCTCACGCCCTAAAGAGAGGCGGACGCCCTCTCACAACCATCAACCGAATCTGCGAATTCCCATGTTGTTCCGGCCCGCGGTGGATCCTGATTGATAACGCCGGCGCGCAATACGCTGCTGCAACGCGCGCCATTCGGCCAGTCGGGTGGCAAGGCGGGTGCGATCCCGACCAATCCTGCGAAGCGATAAATCCCTTTTGTGTATTTCGAGCTCTAGGCGAGCGCGGCTGTACAGTTTCTCTTGGCAGCCAATATGCGAGCCCATGGTGCACCCCTCAATAAACCCGAGCAAAACTCATCCAGGAAAAGCGCGCCAGAAAAAGAAGCCTTCGGCGGGCCTGGACCGGTTCCTGCGGGCAGAAATAATTGGACGCCTCAGTTACGGTCTGGTCACGGCCTGCAAAAAATCTGCGCCACGCTTGTGCCGAACAATCACTACCAGCAAAGGCCCATCGGCTTCATGACCCAAACGGGTCAGAACCTTCTCCCGCCACCGGCGCCGAATCCTGCTTGCCGAAGAAATCGATTTTGCAATCCAACGGCGAATGAGAAACTAAATACACGCAACCCGCTTAGACAAAATGTCTTCTAAAATCGCGAAAANNACCAATTCGCCTTGTCGGTGTGTCCCCGTCTTCGCAAATACCGACTTCAGCTGGGTTCGCGCTGTCTCGCGGGCAATTCCCAGTTGCTCCGCCGCCTGCCTGGGAGAAACGCCCGTTGCGATCAACGCGGCAAGCCGCGCTTCCGCCGGGGTGAGACCAAATGCTTGCGAGAAGGTTTCGAACACCGGATCTGGGTTCGAGTCTAGATCATTCAGGATCAGCACGGCGCGTGCGTTGAGAAATGGGCTACGCGCCGCGCCGTCGACCGGCATGATGCGAATGACGACGGGGCGCCTCGCATCGCGACGCACGACGATTGGTGCGACGGGTAATTCCGCGGTGTCGGGCGTCGTCCGCAACTGGTCGATCAACACGTCCAGGCTGGATCTCGCGCGCTTGTCGCGGACGAACAGACGGCGATTTTTGATACAGACGTCATCATCGAAATTGCTCGCCGCCTGTCCGTTCATGTCAATGACGAAGCCGAGGCGGTCCAGGGCCACTGCGGGTTGTCGGACGTATTGCAGTGCGTTCGTCATGCCCGACAAGACCAGCCTGCCAACGGCCTTTGAAAGGGACGCGGTTTCCGTCAGGCGTTGAGAGAGGTGAGCAAGAGCCTGTTTTTCCGGGATCTCGAATGGACCTTCCCGCGGCGTTCTTTGAAGGGCGAGGCCCCACAATGCCGATCCCGCCTGAAACCCCACGGCGGCCCACCACCGAAATCCGACCTGATCGAGGGTCGCATAGAGGGGATCGCGAAGCATTTCCCTTTCGTTTGCAAACAGATCTTGATCAGTGACAACAGGAGCACCTGCCAGCAACAGGGGCACACCACGATTGGCCCTGATATCGGTGAGATGATGATTGTTGTCGAAATAGGCCTTGAAGAGTTCGGCCGCCGAGTCGGTGGTTGGAACATCGCTGGTGCGAATATCGCTTTGAAGCAAACCCGCCCCGGTCGTGCCGACCGCCTGGCAGATTTCGTCCATCAGGATTGGCCAGGCACCAGGGTCCAGTACAGCCTCGCCAAGCCGATTGCTCACCGCATGGAGCCGGTCAATATTCAGTGCCCCCACGCCCCAACCTCCGAACCCGTCGATAGATGCGAATGCGCGCAATAAAGCGGAGGATGGTCATCCGGTCCAGAGAACTTCAGAAGGCAGGCCGATTGGGCCGTCGGATTGCGGCGCAGCATTTGACACCCGATTACCCCATGGGGTGGGCGTAGCATTGGCAGCCGGCATCTGGCTCGGCTTCCCTCCGGCTCAAGCAACGCGGGATCAGCCGAATTTGCGGTTTCGCGCTTCCGACCGGCCGACCATCAGCCGGGACTGGACATATCGCCGCGAAATCATTTTCTGCAATGTCTGGTTGGCTGCCAGCCGCTCTTCAAGGTGGACGCGATCTTCCCCGATCTTGCGGAGTGATAAAGCCCTCTGCCGGATCTCACCTTCGATACGCGCACGGCGATGGTCCTGGTCCCCGGTAACCAAATGCAAGCTCATCTTCAGACCCCACTTTTAGAGAGGCATATTCCATCCTGTTAGCGACAGGACGGCGACAATCCGCGCTCCGCGGCACACCAAACTCAAGGCATAAGCCGTGCCAAACCCGGAGGTTCAACTCTGCGCTTCCCGTCAGATTTCGGCGCGCCGTTTTGAAGATGAACGATGGAACCGGGATAATTGACCATTCGAGAGTCAAGTTCATTTCGGGGCCCGGGTCTGTAAGACAATTCACACTCTCGCAAAATGAACCGCCATCCCCCCGCGTCAGGAATGGAAGAACACGAACCAGATCACGCCGAGGATCAGCACGGCCAGCCCGGTCGAGATCGTAAGCAGCGCGAGCACCGATGGCCCNNGCCTTGCGGGTCCCCGCGGCGCTCACGACGGCAACGCCGGATCCGCGGCGTTGTTCCGGTGAGGTGAGAGCTGCGACCGGAACCGCGGCGGCCACGGGTCTCGCCGCTTGGCTGTGCGTCAGTTCCCGCCCCGGTTAACGCAATCGCGGAATTCCCCACCCGCTCAGCTTTGAAATCACCCTCCCCGGTGGTATCCTGCATGTACCGTCTGTTGCGTTTCGGAGTATCCCATGGCCCCCCGCGCCAACTGGAAAGGCTTCCTGCGCCTTTCGCTCGTGACCTGCCCGGTTGCCCTGTATCCGGCGACGTCGGATACCGAAAAGGTCTCCTTCAACCAGATCAATCGCAAGACCGGCCATCGCATCAAATACGCCAAGGTCGACGCCGAAACCGGCGAGGAAGTCGCCTCCGACGACATCATGAAGGGCTACAAGGTCGACACCGACACCTATATCGAGGTGTCGAAGGATGAACTCGACGACATCGCGCTGGAGTCGACCCACACCATCGAGATCGACGAGTTCGTTCCCAAGTCCGACATCGACAGCCGCTATCTGATCCGTCCCTATTATCTGGTGCCCGACGGCAAGGTCGGCCATGACGCCTTCGCGGTGATCCGCGAAACCGTCCGCAGCATGAACAAGGTCGCGATCGGGCGCGTGGTGCTGACCAACCGCGAGCACATCATAGCACTGGAGCCGCTCGGCAAGGGCCTGATGGGAACGCTGCTGCGCTACCCCTACGAGGTCCGCAGCGAGAAGGAATATTTCGACGACATCCAGGACGTCAAGGTCACCAGGGATATGCTGGATCTCGCCAGGCACATCGTCGAGAAGAAGTCCGGAGCGTTCGAGCCCGGCAAGTTCGAGGATCACTACGAATCCGCGCTGATCGACCTGATCAACAAGAAGCGCAGCGGCGTTCGCNNCGCCAGGGCAAAGGGCAAGAAGCCGCGCAAGGCCGCCGCCGGCCAGCGCGAAATGCTGCTGCCGATCTCAGGCAGCGGCAAGCGCGCCGCCAGGGAAGAGCCCAAGAAATCGGAGAAGACGGAGAAGCCGGCGCGCGCGCCCGCCCGATCGAAGAAGGCCGGATAGTGCGACGGCCTTTGCTGCGGCACGCGGCCTGAGATACCTGGCCCGCGCATTCGACCGGCAATGGCGGCCTCAATCCCCGCAGCTGCCGCCGTCTCCGTCGCCACAGTCAAATCCGCCTGTATCGCCGCCGGACGATCCCGGCCTGCCGAACGCCAGCTGGATCGCCAGGGTGGCCATGGCGAGCACCGCCGCCAATACCTGCAGCGGGTGCTGCTTGCCAAGGGCGAGGCACCGCGGCTCCCAATTTCCGAACAGAAAATCCCGCATGACCTTCGCGCCGCTATTTCAGCGACGTGTTCACGGAGGTGAATTTGGTGTTGAGCTGGGGTCCGATGCCCTGAACCGTGGTGATGATAGCAAGGGCGATGCCGCAGGCGATCAGGCAGTATTCGATCGCGGTCGCGCCGGACTGATCGGCCAGAAATCTTGAAAAAAGCCGCCGCATTCAAAACTCCTGTTGGCGCTTTCCACGGGATTCTCCCGCGCCGATGCTGAAGCGCGGAATCTAGAGCGCAACTGGTTGCCGCCACGTTGACAAAGAGGCTGAATGGCCGGTTAAGCCACATGCAAGCTTTTTACAGATCGGCGCGATAGCCGAAGTCACTGACGATCATCGCCCCGCACCGGTATTCCTACGGAGCGGAAAATTTACTTTCGATTTCGTTATGGCCTCCCATGCTCGCCTCGTCGNNAGGCTCGACGACCATCGCCCCGCCGATCCGCCGGCCAATTCCGGCCGTCTCATGAAAGACTATCTTCTCGGCCTGGTGGCCGCCGTGCTGAACCGCCATGGCGGCGCGGGATAGTCGAATGTCACAGGCTGCCGTATGTCGAAGCTGGTGCTCGATATCGGCGACCGGATCGAGGCGGCGGCCGACGACCGCGCCCGCGGCGTCCTGATCCGGCGGCTGCGCCGCGCGCTTGAGGTGTCCGACTGAATAGAGCGTTTTCAAGCGAAGTGGAAACCGGTTCGCGTTAAGAAAACGCGTCAAAACAAGAGTCTGGCGTCGCCCGTCCGGATGCATATCAGAGCTTCCGCAAGCTGACGGCGCACGCGCTTTACCAATCGGCGGATTCCTGTTCCGACTGCCGGCCAGGCCGAGCCCAACATCGGCCAGTTCCTGAGGGAGGATCGGCATGAAGCTCGGCACCGCCATTGCGGAAATCATGAAGCGCGAGGGAATCGAGATCCTCTGCGGCTACCCGGTCAACCACTTGATCGAACACGCGGCCAACGCCGACATCCGCCCCGTGATGGTGCGGCAGGAGCGCATCGGCCTCCACATGGCGGACGCAATCTCCCGGGTGACCTCGGGGCGGACCATCGGCGC
>PLTD01000136.1 GCA_003165335.1 Rhodospirillales bacterium
CTAAGGAGAAACTCACTTTTTCAAGCGGCCTTCAAGCCGCCTCTTTGATGGGTTGAAGGTTAACCTGGAAGCCGAGCTTTGTGAGTTGTGCGACGAGGCGTTTGGCCTTGATGTCGGTTGAGCGGCGATCAAAATGGCCGGCACCAAGATCGTGATGTTGGGTGCCGTCCTTGAGCATGTGGTAGATGGCGGTGAGCATGGAGGCGGCCACCGCGCAGATGGCCTTCTTCGCGCCGCCACGGGCGCGCAATCGGTTGAACTGCGCCTTGTAGTAGCTGTCCTTCTTTTTGACGGCCGACCAGGCGCACTGGACCAGCATGGTCTTGAGCCAGGGTGCGCCTTTGCGCAGACGGGAGGATTTGCGTTTTCCCGCGCTCTCATTTTGGCCCGGACACAGACCGGCCCAGGCGAGAAGGTGGCCCGCCGTGGGAAAACGGCTCATGTCGGTGCCGATCTCGGCCAGGATGGTGGTCGCCGACAAAGTGCTGACGCCCGGGATAGTGCACAGAAGGCCGCTCAAGGCTCGAAAGGTGGCCTGACCGGCCTCCACCTCCTTGTCCATCTGGGAGACCGCCGCATCGACAACTTGGTCGATCTCGACGATCGACTTCGCCAGGGCGTCATATTGCTCCATGTAGAGCTTGAGCATGAAACGGTGGTGATCGGTCAAGCGCCCATGCAGCGCATCGTAGAGCTGTTTGGGTGTGGCCTTGATCCGCCGGTCGGCCAGTTCCGCCAGCTTGACCGGATTGCGCAGCCCCCCGATCATCGCTTCGATCATCTTGCGGCCCGAGACGCCCATGATGTCCCCGGTCGCCTCCATCGCCACCTGGGTGCAACCCGATTGCGTCAACCACGCCAACAAAGCCAGAAGACCAGCCGTCGTGGTCTCGAATGTTCGACACTCTCGCTCGACTTTGCCGCCAGACATCAGCCGCACACAGGCCACAATCATCGCCTTGTGGACATCAAGACCAGCAACACGCTCGTGCATCACTTCCATGGTTTTCCCTCCTCGCCGTTAACAGCGCCGCCGGCGGGGGGACCTCACGAAAAAAAGAACTCTAAGGATCGTGCTCCAGGAGCGTTGCCGCTCCTTGGCTCCAATGGGGGTAATCGAGGCGCCCCGAGTCCAACTAGGCAACGGGCTCTTCCGCACCATAGAAAAATCGACCTCCTTGCCGGCGACCGTGATAAATTACCCAAAGGCGCCGTAACGCCAATAGTTTCATTCAAGGGGGTCGGCCAAAGGCCGGTGACGAACTAGGCAGTCATTAGACAGCGATGCGGCGAGCGCCAAAAGTCGACGTCACGGCGCGACGATCGAAGCTGTGGAATATGGCGAGATCGTCTCCCATCCCAGCATCGAATAGAGGGCTCGCCCGTCTTCCGTGGCGACAAGCAATTCCGGGCTGCTTGGATGCTGCTTCGCCGCATGAAGGGTTGTCATTAGGGTGTGCCCTAGGCGGTGCGCTTCTAACCGGGCATTGCGGTCATGAGAACGCGAATTTCTTCTTGCGGAACAGGCGAATGCAGGCGTCCGCCGCCGCCGGGTCATAGAGCCGGCCCTTGCCCTGTTCGATCTCCGCGAGAGCCTTGTCCAGCCCGAGCGCCGCGCGGTATGGCCGGTGCGACATCATCGCCTCGATAACATCGGCGACGGCCAAGATCTTCGCCTCGAGGATGATGTCGTCGCCTTTGAGGCCGTTGGGATAGCCCGACCCGTCCAGGCGCTCATGGTGCTGCAGCACCGCCTGTGCGATCGGCCAGGGAAAATCGACCCCCTTCACAATGTCGTAACCGGCCTGGGCGTGCGCCTGAATCAGCTGATACTCCAGTTCTGACAGCTTGCCCGGCTTGTTCAGGATCTCGGCCGGAACCTGAATCTTGCCGACATCGTGGATAACGCCGGCCAGGTAAAGGCCGTGAACCTGATGCTCGCTGAGTCCAAGCGCCTGCCCGATCCCGACCGCCAGTTGCGCAACGCGACGCTGGTGGCCCGCCGTATAGGGATCACGCATCTCGACCGTGCTCGCAATGGCGCCGATGGTGGTCTCCAGGCCGTCGCGCCAGTGCTGCACGGCCGCATCGCGTTCCAAACGATCGCGCAGCGCCGTGATCCCATAGGCAAGATCCTCGGCAAGCTCGCGCAGGAACTTCAACTCCTCGGCAGTGAACGCGTCCATCTCCGCCGCGTAGATCGTCAAGACGCCAAATACTCCGGCCGAATCCTTGAGCGGAAGCGCTACGGTCGAGGCGAATCCCTGCTTCTTTGCCTCCAGCTTCCACGGCGCCATGCGATCGTCTGCGGCCAGGTTCTGGCTGGCCTGCACCTCGCCGGTCCTGATCGCCAGGCCGGTAGGCCCGCGACCGTGAGCGACATCGGCCCAGCTGAATTGCACGTCATGGAGATAGCCTGCGTCGTCGCCCGCCCAGGCGGTGGGCGTTACGGTCTTCGCGGAGTCCTGTTGGGCGAAGCCGATCCACGCCATGCGAAATCCACCGCGCTCGACAACGACCTGGCACATTTTGTTCAGAAGCTCGTGCTCGTTCGTCGCGCGCACCAGCGCCGCGTTGCATGCGCTCAGGGTCGTCAGCACACGGTTCACCCGTCGCAGCGACACCTCGGTGCGCTTGCGCTCGGTGATGTCGCGGAAAAACCAGACGCGACCGAGATAGGCCCCGTTGTCGAGGCTGACCGGCGCTGAATACTGGTCCAAAGTCCGGCCGTCTTTGAGCAGGATTTCATTCTGACTCGTCTTATGCGTGTGGGTGGAGAGCTCCTGAATGTGCGCAAGAAAGGCAGTCTTGTCGCTGACCTTCGTGCCCACCACTGCCAGTATGGGGTCAAGCGCCTTGCCGACGATGCTCTTCAGCGGGATCGCCCAGATGTCGAGGAACCGCTGATTGTTGAAGATGATCTGTCCCTGCGGATCGAACAGCAGGATACCGTCGGGCACCGCTTGCTCAATCGCGGAAATGACCGCCGCGTTGAAATCACGACCCTGCTCGGCGCGCATCAATTTGGTAATGTCGAGCGCGATGGTTGAAACGCCGATGAGAGTTCCGGCGGCGTCTTTGATCGGCGAGGGCGCCAGGATAAGGCTCATGCGCTGGCCGGCCTTGGTGATATGCTGCGTCTCATAAGGAATGACGTCCTCGCCGCGGCGTATCCTGGCGATGATCTCGGCGGCCTCATGCGACCGATCCGGCGGGGCGAGAATTTTGACGTTCTGTCCGACGATTTCGGCTGCCGTATAGCCGTAGAGCCTTTCAGCGCCTTTGTTCCACGAGGTGATGACCCCGTTGAGATCCTTGCCGAAAATGCCGTCCTTGGCGCTTTCGACGATAGCCACCAAATCATCGCGCATTGTCTGTGCGCGTTGGAGCTCGGTCAGATCGGTCACGACGGCGACGATGCTGCGTGCCCCCTCGGCGCCAAGGCTGTGCACCGCCACATAGGTTGGTACCAGCGACCCATCCGATCGCAGAAGATAGATATGCTCGCGCGCGGAGGCGTTGCCGGCCTGCTTCATCAAGGCATCGAATTTATCCATCTCGCCAGGCGCGACGAATTTTTGCATGCGGGCGCCGATCACCCTCTCCTGGTCGTCCATGATGAGGCTGATGAACCGCTGATTGCAGTAAAGAATGACGCCGTCCGCCGCGAGCGTAATGGCGCCGTCGATCATCGTTTCGACGATTGCGCGATAGGGGGGCACGACGGCAATCATGCGTTTGTCCGGCACGCCGTGTTGCGTGGAGGGGGGCGTAACGCGCTTTGTCACATTACGCCTGCAGTTCTAACCGGCCAGGAATCGAGATCGATCCGGTGAATCTCGTCCGGGTATTTCGGCGGTTGGTTATACGAAGCGGGCGCTAGGTCAGTCGCTCCTGCCATGGGGTAGAACTCCAGCTTCGGCTGACGAGCGCCTGCTTCAGTCGGGAGGACATGAAAGGGGCAACTCGTTGGAGTTATTCGACAAACTATGGAATTAGTCAACAAACTATTTCGTAATGTGAATTGTTCCCTAATTTATTTGAACCCACATTTCCCGGTTGGATCGCCCATCCATGCCGATGGATGAAGAATAGCCGATAAGGCGGGGTCGTAGTAGCGGCTTTTTGCGCCGATGGCGGGGCGGCCAGCCTGTTTGCCGGGTAGGACGCCGCCAGCGAGGCTATTTCCGGCGGTTTTGCCTCGCGGCGGACGCACTTCGCCTGTGGACGTCGGCGGAGCGATTTTAGCCTTGGGCGTCAACATCGTGCCGCCTCTCGTGGTCGAAGGCTGCCGATCATCTCCAGGATACGGCGGAACAAATCGCGCGGCACGGCGACCTCGGCCATCTGGAACACGGTGTAGCGGGCATGGGCGATAAGCCGCTCAGGCTTATTCTTGCATTCAAGCTCGCCTATACGGTGACTGACGAAATTGCGAAAGCGTTCTGGCAATGCCTCCTCATGAGCCGCGAGGGGGATTCACGCAAAGCGCTCCCCCCGGTCTGTGCTGCACTCAAGGCTCGGTTGGACTTTGCTCCCGGATCAAAGATCACGGGACGCGCTCGGCGAAGGTCTCGATTGGGTAATCAAACATCCCGAATGTGTTCACTTTGCCACCGAACAACACCTCGCAAAAAAAGGGCCATTTCCCAAACTTGGTAGCATTTTCAAATCTGCTACACGGCCTACAAGACTTCTCCGAGCGGTGGAAAAGGAAAGTGGCATGCATCACGCATGACGAGCAGAACGAATTTGGACGCGCACTCCATTTTTCACACGAACTTTTCTCCAACGCCGCTCCAGGTGCCATTGAGTGGGCCGGTGAGCGCTACCGCCTGCAATCGACGCCGGGAAGCCTTTTCGTCATGAAACCCGATGATGAAAGCGCCGGTATCCAGATGGCCGATGTGGCATTGTGGCTGTATAGGCAGATGCTTAAAGGGAAGAACATTCCGGTTCGTTGCGCGGCATTGCTGGATTTAATGCTCGAGCGCGGATGGCACAGCGACTTCTCGTTCAGCGGTGTAGAACAGCAGTTGCTTGAGGAATGGGGGCCTGTCCTTTTCGGGCCCATGGACGATGAGATGCTCGAGAAATGTCACATACTGGTGGCAAAAGCTTAAGTAAACCGCCGAAAATCTATGGAACTCTACGAAATTGACGGTGTGTCACCCTTCTCGCGCTCGATGGACGTAATTGAGAATCCTCTCGCGCCGCCGTTTCTCGGAACGGACCCTCTTGGGTAGTCGCACGCAGACCACCTCGGCGGCGGCCGACTTCAATAATCTAAGCGACTCTAAACTCCGGCCCCTGTGTCCCGAACGCAGGAAGGCGGCAACGATAGGGATCCGACCGAATCCCGATAACCCCCATTCTGGAAAATCCCCCAAGCACCTGGCCGAGTCCGCGCGGCCACATACGACGCGCGAGTGATCGTGACCCGGCATGTTCGTCGCATAATTGCCGCCCGAGCGAGTACACCTCACGCAGCCAACACGCTTCTCAAAGTCATCAAAATGCTGATGCGATTTGCGATTGATGACGGTTGGATCGAACACGATCCAGCTATGGAGGTCAGAAAAATCCGCGCCCATTCGGACGGCTTCCATACCTGGACGGAAGCGGAAATCGCGATGTTTGAGAGCCACTGGCCGATCGGGTCGCGTGCCCGGTTGGCGTTCGCTCTATTGCTCCACACCGCCCAACGCCGCTCGGATGTCATCAAAATGGGCCGCCAACACGTCAACGATGAGTTCATTGCCGTGATGCAACAGAAGGGCAAGAAGCGCATCGAGATCCCGATACACACGAAGCTGCGGTCAATCCTGGACGCGACTGCGAATGATCGGCTGACCTTTCTTATCACAGCTACCGGTGCGCCGTTCACCGCTGCCGGCTTCGGTAACTACTTTCGGGAATGTTGTGATCAGGCGGGCGTGCCGGCGCACTGTAGCGCGCATGGGCTGCGCAAGGCCGGTTCTCGGTGCCTAGCCGAGGCGGGCTGCACGGCCCATCAGATCAAGGCAATTACCGGGCACGAGATCCTAAGCGAGGTAGAACGCTATCCCAGGGCGGTTGACCAAAAGCAGCTGGCGGCAAGCGCGATGGCTAAGCTCGAGACGACCAATACGTGAACATAAGTGGCAACCCCAAACGAGGGTTGCCACTTTCTTCGTAACAGGGGCATAAGGCCGGGGTG